>NZ_JBDQQT010000005.1:0-271086 GCF_039888625.1 Pseudomonas sp. CAU 1711 | reverse complement strand
CGTTACAAGGGCCGTGCCAGGGGGCGGGGGGCCAGCAATGGCGCGGCTTGCCGGCCACTCTGAAATGTCTGGGAAACGCCCGTGTGCAGGGCGTCACGAAAGGTTGCGCAACAACTGGCGCAGCGCTGCGCAGGGGCTTGCGCAGAGGGGCGGGGCCGCATCGGACTAGGCCTGCGCGGTGGTGGGTGGCGGCGGGTGCGCAGAAAGTGGCGCAGGGGTGAGGGGTGCGATTCCGGATTGCACTCGGCTGCGGCCCTCACCCCGGCCCTCTCCCGGTGGGAGAGGGAGGCTTCCGCAGCTCAGTCTTCCCAGGTGCGGCCGGCCAGTTCCAGCAGGGTGCTGGCCTGTTCCGGGCCGTTGCTGCCGGCGGGGTAGGGGCGCGGGTCCTGGTAGTTGTCGCGCCAGCCCTTGAGGATCGGGTCGATCCAGGCCCAGGCCGCTTCCACTTCATCCCTGCGCATAAACAGCGTCGAGTCGCCCTCGATCACGTCCAGCAGCAGGCGTTCGTAGGCGTCCCAGCGGCGCTTCTGCGGCGACACCTGGGCCAGGTTGAGGTCCAGCTCGATGGGGGTCAGCCGCATGCCCTTGCCCGGGCTCTTGCCCATCAGCTGCAGGGTGATGCGCTCCTCCGGCTGCAGGCTGATCACCAGGCGGTTGGCCTGGCTGCCCTCGAACAGGCGGTGCGGCACCGGCTTGAACTGGATGACGATCTCCGAGCACTTCCTGGCCATGCGCTTGCCGGTGCGCAGGTAGAAGGGCACGCCGGCCCAGCGCCAGTTGTCGATCTCCGCCTGGAGGGCGACGAAGGTTTCGGTATCGCTGTCGTTGTCGACATGTTTCTCGAAATAGTACGCAGGCACTTCCTGCCCGCCGATCTTCCCGGCGACGTACTGGCCGCGCACCGTCTTGTCGTGCACGTCGAGCCCGGCGATGGGCTTGAGCGCCTCGAGGATCTTCACCTTCTCGTTGCGCACCGACTCGGCGTCGAAGCGCACCGGCGCCTCCATGGCCACCAGGCAGAGCAGCTGCAGCAGGTGGTTCTGCACCATGTCGCGCATGGCTCCGGCGTGGTCGTAGTAGGCGCCGCGATTCTCCACGCCGAGGGTCTCGTTGACGCTGATCTGCACGTGGTCGATGTGCCCGGCGCGCCAGATCGGCTCGAACAGGGCGTTGGCGAAGCGCAGCGCCATCAGGTTCTGCACCGTCTCCTTGCCCAGGTAATGGTCGATGCGAAACACCTGCGACTCGGCGAACACCGCGCCGATGGCGGCGTTGATTTCCTGGGCCGACTCCAGCGAGTGGCCGATCGGCTTCTCCAGGACGATGCGCGTGGCGCTGTCGGCCAGCCCGGCGATGGCCAGGTGCTCGGCGATGGCCTCGAACAGGTCCGGCGCGGTGGCCAGGTAGTAGATGCGTCCACGGTTGCGCGCATGGGCGCCGAGGAACTTGCCGAGGCGGCCGAATTCGGCGCTCTGCGACAGGTCCATGGCGAAGTAGTCGAGGCGCGCGGCGAAGCCGGACCAGGTGTCGTTGTCGAACTCGCTGCGCGCCACCTGGGCGCGTACCCGGCGTTCGGCCAGGGCCAGGTAGCCGGCGCGGTCGAGGGCGTTGCGCGCCGCCGCCAGGATGCGCATGTCGGCCGGCAGGCGCCCGTCGCGGTGCAGATGGTAGAGCGCCGGCAGCAGCTTGTGCAGGGCCAGGTCGCCGGTGCCGCCGAATACCAGCATGTCGCAGGGGCTGTTCAAGGCAGGGCCTCCGGCCGGGTTTGCCTGTGCGGGTTGGACATTCATGTAGTATAACTACAAGGTCACTACAGCCCGATCATAACAGGCCGGGTGAAAGCGCCGCGAGTCGGCTGCCTTCGCCGAGCGCCCGCCAACAGAGTCCCGCCTGTGAATCTTCTGCAGCATATCGCCCAGTCCCGTCACCTGCTTCGCAAGTCCGAACTGAAGGTCGCCGACCATGTCCTGCAGGACCCGTCGGCGGTGATGCACAGTTCCATGGCCGATCTGGCGCACGAAGTCGGCATCAGCGAGCCGACCATAGTGCGCTTCTGCCGCGCCATCGGCTGCAGCGGTTTCCAGGATCTCAAGCTGAAGCTGGCGCAGAGCTTGGCGGCGGGGGCCAGTTTCGGCCAGTTCGCCATCAGCGAGAACGATTCGGTGGCGGACTTCAGCCTGAAGATCTTCGACACCACCCTGCACACCCTGATGGAGGTGCGCGAGCGCCTCGACCCGCAGGCCCTGGAGAAGGCCATCGCCGCCATCGCCCGGGCCCCGCGCATCGAGTTCTATGGTTTCGGCGCCTCCGGCGCGGTGGCCGCCGACGCCCAGCACAAGTTCTTCCGCCTGCTGCTGACCGCCGCCGCCTACTCCGACCCGCATATGCAGGCGATGAGCGCGGTGACCCTCAAGCCCGGCGACGTGGCCATCTGCATCTCCCAGTCCGGGCGCTCCAAGGACCTGCTGATCACCGCCAACCTGGTGCGCGAGTCCGGTGCCACGCTGATCACCCTGTGCCCGGGGCAGACGCCGCTGGCGGATCTGTCCGACGTCAACCTGGCCATCGACGTGCAGGAGGACACCGAGATCTACACGCCGCTGACCTCGCGTATCGCCCATCTGGTGGTGATCGACGTGCTGGCCATGGGCGTGGCCATGGCCCGCGGTCCGGACCTGGTCAACCACCTCAAGAGCGTCAAGCGCAGCCTGCGCAGCCTGCGCCTGTCGCCCAAGACGGTGCGCAGCGCCGAGGACTGACACGCAAAGTTCATCGCCGCGCCGCCAAAGCGTCACGCCTAGGCGTGCAAGCTGGGTTCCCGGAAAACGGACCAGGAGCCCCGCGATGAGCCCGCATCACGCCGAACCCGTTCACGACAGCAAGACCCGCCGTAAGCTGGAAGACCAGCGCCGCATGGCCTTCCGCCGCGCCATCGAGGAGCGCGCCGAGCAGCGCCGCCTGCAGTGCGAACTCGACGGCTATAGCGATCTGCTCCCCGCCGATTTCCTCCTGACCAGTGCCGCGCGGCGCCGCCAGGCGGCCTGAGCTTAGGGCCTGTTGACGTTTCGCCGCGACCGCGACGGAGCCCGTTTTTGCGCGGAGCTAGGCGCGAGACGCGAAGTTTGGTCGTCCAAATGAGCCGTCGAGCAACGACGTTCCGCGCCAAAACGGGCCCGTCCCTGCGGGTTGCGCGCCAAATCGCGCCATGCGTTGTTGCGGGACTTGGCAAGGGATCGCCATTCCCTGCGTCCCGCGCCTAGCCTGGCGCGATTTGGCGCAGCAACGCGGCTTGCGCCGAAACGTCAACAGGCCCTAGCACGGGTATGCCGAATTCGGCATGCCGGGCGGGCAAATCGATCAAGCCGCGGCGGCGTCGAGAGGCCAGTGTAACGGGCAGACTGCCAGGAGCCCGTTATGACCCGACTGACCCTCACCGAGGCCCATGAGCTGGCCGCCGAGATCCTGCGCCACGCCGGCTTCGCCGAGGCCTTCGTGCAGGCCATCGCCGCCACCGTCACCGCCGGCGAGCGCGACGGCTGCACCTCGCACGGCCTGTGGCGCCTGCTCGGCATCGTGCACACGCTCAAGGCCGGCAAGGCGGTGGCCGACGCCGAGCCCGAGGTGATCGACCTGGCCCCCTCGCTGGTGCGGGTCGACGCCCACGGCGGCTTCTCCCAGCTGGCCTTCGCCGCCGGACTGCCGCTGCTGGTCGACAAGGCCCGGCGCAACGGCATCGCCGCCCTGGCGATCAACCGCTGCGTGCACTTCTCCGCGCTCTGGGTGGAGATGGAGGCGCTCACCGAGCAGGGCCTGGTGGCCCTGGCCTGCAACCCGACCCAGGCCTACGTGGCCCCGGCCGGCGGCAGCCGCCCGCTGTTCGGCACCAACCCCATCGCCTTCGGCTGGCCGCGTGCCGGCGCGCATCCCTTCGTCTTCGACTTCGCCACCAGCGCCATCGCCCGCGGCGAGATCGAGCTGCACCGCCGCGCGGGCCAGCCGCTGCCGCCCGGCTGGGGCGTGGACCGCCACGGCCAGCCCTGCAGCGACGCCACCGAGGTGCTCGACCACGGCGCCATGCTGACCTTCGGCGGCCACAAGGGCTCGGCCCTGGCGGCGATGATCGAGCTGATCGCCGGACCGCTGATCGGCGACCTCACCAGCCCGGAGTCCGGCGCCTTCGACGCCGGCAGCAATGCCCTGCCGCACCACGGCGAGCTGATCGTCGCCCTTGACCCGCAGCGTTTTCTCGGCGAGCAGGCCGACTTCCACCTGGCGCGGGCCGAGGCCATGTTCGAGGCGATCCAGGGCCAGGGCGCGCGGCTGCCCTCGCAGCGCCGCTACCAGGCGCGGGCCAGAAGCCTGGTCGAGGGCGTGGAGATCGACGACGGCCTGTATCGCGACCTGCGTGCGCTGCTGGCGTAGGGTGTCGTTTGACTTAGCGCTACAGGTCTGGCAGCTCCGAGTCGCCCGAAACACCCTCACCCCAGCCCTCTCCCGGAGGGAGAGGGGGCCTGTCTCCTCAGGCAAAAAAAGCCCCGGCGAGCCGGGGCTGAGGGAGAGAGTCGCCGCTGCCTGGGCCGACACCCGTTCAGGCCAGCGACTCCCGCGTGGCGATGCCGTCGACCAGCCGGGTGATGCCCAGCGGGTTGGCGTTCTTCAGGGCGTCCGGCAGCAGGGCGTCCGGACAGTTCTGGTAGCACAGCGGGCGCAGGAAGCGCTCGATCGCCAGGCTGCCGACCGAGGTGCCGCGGGCGTCCGAGGTGGCCGGGTAGGGGCCGCCGTGGACCATGGCGTCGCACACCTCCACGCCGGTCGGGTAGCCGTTGAATAGCACGCGGCCGACCTTCTGCTCCAGCAGCGGCAACAGGTCGCCATGGTCCTCGAGGTCGGCCGGTTCGGCCGTCAGGGTGGCCGTCAGCTGGCCGCGCAGACCGTGCAGGGCGCGCAGCAGCTCGGCCTTGTCGGCCACTTCCACCACCAGGGTCAGCGGGCCGAACACCTCCTCCTGGAGCAGCGCGTCGCCCTCCAGCAGCGCGGCATCGGCCTGGAACAGCTGCGGGCGAGCCTGGCGGCCCTGCTGCGCCTGGCCGGCCAGGTGCTTGACCCGCGGATGGGCATGCAGCGCGGCCAGGCCGCGCTCGTAGCTGTGCAGGGTACCGGCGTTGAGCATGGTCTGCGGCGGGCGCTGGCCGATCTCGGCCATCAGGCGGGCGACGAACAGGCTGAAGGCCGGCGAGGCGATGCCGATGACCAGGCCGGGGTTGGTGCAGAACTGGCCGCAGCCGAGTACCACCGAGTCGGCCAGCTCGCGGGCGATGCGCTCGCCGCGGGCGGCGAGGGCGGCGGGCAGCACCAGCACCGGGTTGATCGAACTCATCTCGGCGAACACCGGGATCGGCTGCGGGCGCGCGGCGGCCATGTCGCACAGGGCGCGGCCGCCCTTCAGCGAGCCGGTGAAGCCGACCGCCTGGATCGCCGGGTGCTTGACCAGCCACTCGCCGACCCCGCCGCCGTAGACCATGTTGAACACCCCGGCCGGCATGCCGGTTTGCTCCGCCGCCGTGACGATCGCCTGCGCCACCCGCTCGGCGGTGGC
This sequence comes from Pseudomonas sp. CAU 1711, assembly GCF_039888625.1. Lineage (NCBI taxonomy): Bacteria > Pseudomonadati > Pseudomonadota > Gammaproteobacteria > Pseudomonadales > Pseudomonadaceae > Pseudomonas > Pseudomonas sp. CAU 1711. The sequence continues at coordinate 265,490 of NZ_JBDQQT010000005.1, read as the reverse complement.
CATATGGCCGCTGTGCGCCTTGAACACCACCGGGCAGCCGGCGGCCAGGCCGGCGGCGGTGTCGCCGCCGGCGGTGGAGAAGGCCAGCGGGAAGTTGCTGGCGCCGAACACCGCCACCGGGCCGACGCCGGTGCGGTACTGGCGCAGGTCCGGGCGTGGCAGCGGCTGGCGTGCGGGCAGGGCGCGGTCGATGCGCGCACCGAGGAAGTCGCCGCGGCGCAGCACCCGGGCGAACAGACGCATCTGCCCGCTGGTGCGCGCTCGCTCGCCCTGGATGCGTGCGGCCGGCAGGGCGGTCTCGCGGCACACCAGTTCGACGAAGTCGTCGCCGAGGGCGTCGATCTGTTCGGCGATGGCGTCGAGGAAGCACGCGCGGCGCTCCGGGCTCAGCTGGCGGTAGACCGGATAGGCGGCCGCGGCGGCGCGGGCGGCGGCGTCCACCTCGGCCTCGGTGGCCTGGTGGAAGGCGAAGGGCAGCGCCTCGCCGGTCGTCGCGTCGAGGCTCTGCAGGGTGACGCTGCCGGCGGCGCTGCGCGCGCCGGCGATGAAGTTGTGGCCGAGAATGCCGGGCATGGTTAGCTCCTGTTGGGGGCCTGGAAACACCTGCGCCGTCGGCGAACTGCCGAGCGGCGTGGCGGGTCGGCCGGAGTCGCTGCAAGCCTCCGGCCGCAGCATGGTGTTCAGGCGATGCCGTGCTCGGCCGACCAGTTGGCGTACCACTGGCGGAACAGCTGGTACTGGCTCTGCGCGTAGTTGCGCTGGGCGGCGCTGAGCGCATCGGTTTCGTTGAAGTGCAGGGCGTATTCCAGATCGCCGTTGAGCACCATCAGGTACTTGTAGTAGAGGACCAGGTCGGTGCCTTCGTCGAAGGACGACAGCACATTCAGCGCCTCGGACAGCTCCAGCGCGCGGCGACGGGCGACGGCGTCGCCCTTGGCGGCCTGCTTGCTCAGCTCGACCAGCTGCAGCACTTCGCGCGGCAGGGCGTTGCCGATACCGGTGATGGCGCCGGTCGCGCCGCAGTTGACGAAGCCGTGCATCACCTGGGTATCGACGCCGGCCATGAGAATCACCTGGTCATCCTGCGAGGTGATGTGCTCGGCGGCGTAGCGCATGTCGGCGGCGCCGCCGAACTCCTTGAAGCCGATCAGGTTGGGGTACTGGCGGCGCAGCTTGAAGAACAGCTCGGCGCGGGTGGCGAAGCCGTAGTAGGGGCTGTTGTAGATCACCGCCGGCAGCTTAGGCGCCGCCTCCAGAATGGCGGCGAAGTGCGCCTCCTGGGCGGCCGGCGAGGCGCCGCGGGACAGCACGCGCGGGATGACCATCAGGCCATGGGCGCCGACCTTGGCGGCGTGGGCGGCGTGGGACACCGCTTCGCGGCTGTTCACCGCGCCGGTGCCGACTATGGTCGGGACGCCGGCGGCGACCAGGCGTGCCACGCCTTCCTGGCGCTCGGCCTCGGTGAGCAGCGGCCAGTCGCCCATGGAGCCGCAGTAGACCACGGCGCTCATGCCGATCTGGATCAGCTCGCGGCCCTTGCGCACCAGAGCGTCGAAGTCCGGCTTGCGCTCGGCGGTGCAGGGGGTCATCAGGGCGGGGATGGTGCCGGTGAAGATGTCGCTGTTCATGCTGTTGCCTCCTGGGCAGTTTCAAAGTATTTCGTATACGAAAGCAATCGGTCGTTTGAGCCCTAGCTTTCACGGGTTGGGCCTGGGCCCGGGTCATGGCGCCGCCGAGGCGGCGGTTTTCAAGTCTTCGAGAACGGTGCTACGGCTTCGGCTCCACCGGCCAGGTGTCGGACAGGCGGTAGCCCTGCGGCCAGGGGTCGTCCGGGTCGAGCAGGTGCTGGTGGGTGCCGGTGATCCAGGCCCGGCCCGACAGGCAGGGAAGGATGGCCGGGCGCCCGGCGACCTCGGTGAGGCCGGCGATGCGGCAATGGAACTCGGAGCCGATGATCGAGCGGCCGACGAAGCGCTCGTCCGCGCGCATCTGGCCCTTGGCGTGGAGCACCGCCATGCGCGCCGAGCAGCCGGTGCCGCAGGGCGAGCGGTCGATCTTGCCGGGGCGGATGATCACCGCATTGGCGGCGCTCAGCACGCCGTCGATGCGTTCCACCGGCGCGGCGATCTGGCAGAAGGAGATGTGGTCCCAGTCGTGGTTGGTGGGGTGGACGAAGCCCAGCTGCTCGTTGGCCGCACGGGTGATCTTCAGGCCGGCGGCGACCAGGTCGGCGGCCTCGTCGGCGCTGAGCGAAAAGCCCAGGGTGCGGGCATCGGCGATGACGAAGCTGTCGCCGCCATAGGCGGTGTCGACCCTGAGGCTGCCGAGGCCCTCGACCTCGATCATGGCGTCCAGTTTGTCGGCGAAGGACGGCAGGTTCTTCACTTCCACCCGCTGCACCTTGCCGCCCGCGCACTCGGCCACGGCCTCGATCAGCCCGCCGGGGGCCTCCAGCACCAGGCGCGTCTGCGGTTCGCTCATCGGCAGGATGCCGCTGTCGAGCAGCACGGTGGACACGCACAGCGAGTTGGAGCCGGACATCGGCGGGGTGTCGGCCGGCTCCATGATGATCCAGGCCATCTGCGCCCGCGGGTCCTTGGCCGGGAGCAGCAGGTTGACGTGGCGGAACACCCCGCCGCGCGGCTCGTTCAGCACGAAGTTGCGCAGCTCCTGGTCGCGCGCGATCCAGCGCGACTGTTCCCACAGGGTGGCGCCCGGCGGCGGCGCGACGCCGCCGACTATGACGTCGCCGACCTCGCCCTCGGCGTGGCAGCTGACCACATGGATGACCTTGCTCGAACGCATGGGTTTCTCCTGTATCGCGAGGGCCTGCAATTCCCTCACCCCGGCCCTCTCCCAAGGGGAGAAGGGGTTTAAAGACGTAGGGCGGGTTAGGCCTCTGGCCGTAACCCGCCGACCGGCCCGAGGGGCCGGCCAGCGCGTGTGGTTGACGCATGCGCCGCCCGCCGACAGTTCCGGCGGGTTACGCCGCCCTACGTCCTCCCTCACCCCGGCCCTCTCCCAGGGGGAGAGGGAGTAGTTAAAGCACCGACTTCAAGAAATCCGCGGTCTCCGGCTTCTGCGGGCTGCCGATGACCTGTTCGGGGGCGCCAATCTCGTGCACCAGGCCGTTGCGGAAGAACGCCACGCGGTCGGACACGTCGCGGGCGAAGCGGATCTCGTGGGTCACCAGGATCATGGTCATGCCCTCCTCGGCGAGCAGGCGCATGGTGTCCAGCACCTCGCCGACCAGCTGCGGGTCGAGGGCGCTGGTGGCCTCGTCGAACAGCATGTAGTCCGGGCTCATGGCCAGCGCGCGGGCGATCGCCATGCGCTGCTGCTGGCCGCCGGAGAGCTTGCTGGGAAACACCTTGAGCTTGTCCGCCAGGCCGACGTGGGTGAGCTGCTTGACCGCCATGGCCTCGGCCTCCTGCTTGCTCAGGCCGAGCACCTTGCGCGGCGCCAGCATGACGTTCTCCAGCACGGTCAGGTGGGGGAAGGCGTTCCACTGCTGGAACACGATGCCGATCTTCTGCCGCAGCTTGTTCAGGTCGGTGCCCGGCGCGTGCACCTCGGTGCCGTCGACGCGGATGCTGCCCTTCTGGATCGGTTCCAGGCCGTTGATGCACATCAGCAGGGTCGACTTGCCGGAGCCGGAGCCGCCGATGATCGACACCACCTCGCCCTTGTTCACCGTCAGGCTGACGCCCTTGATGACTTCGAGGGAGCCGAAGGATTTATGGACGTTGTCGATCTCAATCATTTTCCTGCCACCTTTTCTCCAGCCGGGCGCCCAGTTGGGCCACCACCAGGCTCATGACGTAGTAGATGAGGCCGGCGATGCACAGCACCAGCAGCGGCTCCTGAATGCGCGTGACTATGGTCTGCGAGGCACGCAGCAGCTCGACGATGCCGATCCACATGACCAGCGCGGTGTCCTTCATCACTCCCAGCACCAGGTTGAGCCAGCCGGGGAAGGCCACCCGGGTGGCCAGCGGCAGGACGATATGGCGCAGGTCCTGCCAGTAGCTCATGCCCAGCGAGCGCGAGGCGCGGCGCAGGTTGGCCGGCACGGCGAGCACGCCGCCGCGGACGATCTCGGTGCAGAAGGCGGCGGCGTACACGCCGAGCACGATGCAGCCGACGGCGAAGGCGCTGATGTCCAGCCCGGCGATGCTCTTGAGGGCGTTGAACAGGACGAACTGGATCAGCAGCGGCACGCTGCGGAACACGTCGAGCACCCAGGCCAGCGGCAGGGTGGCGCGCGGCAGGGCGGCGCGCAGCAGGCCGAGGATGAGGCCGGCCAGGGTGCCGATCAGCATGGCGCCGACGGTCAGCTTGAGGGTGATCCAGGCGCCCTGCAGCATGAACAGCAGGTCGTTGGAGGTGAGGCTGGTTTCGAACATGCGCAGTCCTCCCTCAGTAGCGGAACAGGCGCCAGGCCATCAGGCGCGCGGCCAGCACTATGGTCTTGGCGATCAGGTAGTAGAGCACCGCGGCCACGGCGAAGAACTCGAAGGTGCGGAAGGTCTTCACGTTGTAGTCCTGGGTCACTCCGGTGAGGTCGTTGTTCAGCCCGACTATCACGCCCAGCGAGGTCATCAGCACGGCCCAGACCATCTGGTTGGAGAGCGGGTAGAAGACGATGCGCAACAGCTGCGGCACTATGATCAGGCGGTAGGCCTGGAAGGCGCTCATGCCCAGCGAGCGGGCCGCCTTCATCTGCGTTTCCGGCACCGCCTTGAGGCCGCCGCGGAAGTTCTCCGCCAGGTAGCCGGCGTTGTTGAAGGTGATGCCGGCGAGCAGGGCGATCCAGGAGCTGACGTGCAGGCCGAAGCTGCCCAGGCCGAAGTAGAGGATGTAGATCTGGAACAGCGACGGGGTGTTGCGCGCGATGGACACCCAGGTGTTGGCGAAATGCCGTGGCAGCGGGTTGTGCATCTGCCGCATCACCGTCAGCAGCAGGGCGATCAGGGTGCCCAGGAGCATCGACAGGGCTGCCGTCTCCAGGGTCACCCAGGCGCCCGCCAGCATGTCCGGCAGGGCCTTGAAGGCCGCGCGCCAGTGGAAGGTGTAATCGAACATCGATCAGCGATTCCCTTGGGGTTGAGGTTGACCCAGCCAGGCCGGGAGTTGTCCCTGGTTGCGCCCCGTGCAGGCGGCCTCGACGCAGGCGGCGAGACTGCCGAAGTGCACCTGGCGGCCGACCAGGCCGGGGGCGTAGTGGGCGTACTTGCCCGAGTTGGTCATCAGGTTGCCGCCGCCCGGCGGCACCACCGGCTCGCCGAGCATGCACCAGCAGGTATCGGTGAGCAGGCGCGCACCGAATCTTTCCAGCGTAGCCACATGGCCGGCGCGCGCCGCCTGCTCATGCACGGCGCGGCCGCAGGTCACCACCAGGGCGGTGTGCGGATGTTTTTTGCGGCCCTCGCACAGCTCGGCCAGGCGCGCCAGCTCGGCGGCGGAGCTGTGCGGGTTGCCGATGGCCACCAGGGCCACCTCGGCCGACTCGGCGCCGTTCAGCTCCCACCAGCTGTCGAGCAGCTCGGCGAGCGCGACCCGCAGGCGCCGGGCCGGCGCGCGGCCGCCGAGGGCGCGGGCGACGTCCGGTGCCTCCGGGGTGACGCCGGCGATATGGAACATGGGCGCCGCCGAGGTGGTGGCGAAGGCGGCGCCGAAGGCTTTGAGGTCGTCGGCGCTCGGCGCGCTGTGCTCCAGGCCGGCGAGCACCGGGATGTCGCGGGCGGCGAGCAGGCCGACGTGGTAGCCGAGCAGTGGCCAGAAGCTGTCGTCCGCCTGCCGCGGTGCCTGCACTTCGAGCAGCAGGCTGGCGTGGCGGCCCTCGTCGAGGTGGCTGCCGCAGCGCGGCGCGCGGCCGGTGAGGGCGATGCAGATGTCCAGGTAGTCCGGGTACTTCAGGGTGCGCGCGCCGAGCACGCTGTTGGCGTAGACCACGGCGTTGGACTCGGCCCAGACGATCTGCTCGCCCAGCGCCGGGGCGCTGTCCAGCAGGTAGGGCGCGCAGGTGAAGCTGAGCCGCGCGCCCATGGCCATGTACACATCGCCGAGTTCGCTGGCCGGCTCGCCGAAGGCCGGGTCGATGCCCAGGGCGCACCACTGGCGCTGGTCCACCGAGATCGAGTTGAGGGTGGTCGGCACGCGCACCCGCGCGCCCCAGTCCAGCAACTGGCGGGCGAAGCGCAGGCACGCCGGGCCGGTGTAGATGCAGCCGTCGATATGCGCCTGGGTCACGTCGAGCAGCTCGCGCGCGCCCTGCAGCTCGGCCATGCGCAGCACCAGCTGCATGGCCACCTGGGCCGCCTTGCCATGGGCGCCGGCGAGCAGCTCCCGGTCGAGGGCGCTCAGCGTCAGGCCGGGTGGAAGGGCGCCGTCGTGGGCGATGGGCGAGGCCTGCCAGGCATCGTCCGGGGCGGCCTGCAGGCGGGCGCCGTCGACCCGCACCGTGGTGCCGGCATGGGCGGCCAGCTCGGCGAAGGCGGCGTGGCCGATGCACAGCACCGGCAGTTGTACGTCGAACACCTGCTCGGCGACCAGCGCGCCGAGGGTGAGAATCTCGTCGGGTTCGGCCAGCACCAGCGCCGCCGGTGCCGGACCGTTGAGGATCAGTTCCAGCAGGACGCTGCTGCCGGTGCAGGAGCCGCGTCCGCTGGGTATGGCCAGCACGCGCCCGGCCAGGGATTGCCCGCTCAGCGGGTGGTGACGGTCGATCACCTCGCCGCTGAACGGGTCGACGCCGCCCCAGAAGCTCAGGCCGACATCGGCGTACAGCAGCGGCCCCTGGCCCCTGCCGGCGACCAGGGCGCGGCCCGTGGTGGGTAGTGCGGACATGCTCGTCTCTCCCGGGGGCGGCCGCTCAGTAGTACACGCCGGGTACGGTCAGGCTGGCCGGCTTGATCTCTTCGCCGACCCACTTCTTCCACAGCTCCTCGTAGCGGCCGGTGCGCACCTGCTGGTTGACGAACAGGTTGAGGTAGTTGAGCAGACCGTACTCGCTGCGCTTGGCCGCCAGCGACACGTAGTCGACCACGTAGGGCGCGTCGCCGGCGACCTTGAGGCCCTTGTACTTGCCGGACTTGAGGGTGGCGGCGGCCACGGTGTTGGTCACCACGGTGGCGTCGATATGGCCCTGGGCCACGGCGAGGATGGTGTCGTTCTGCGACTGGTAGGCGCGGAAGCTGCCCGAGCCCCAGGCCTTCTGGTCCTTCTCCAGGGCGATGGCCTCGTAGGTGCCGCTGGTGTTGCCCAGCTTCTTGCCCTTGAGGTCGGCGTAGCTGTTCACCCCGGCGTCCTCGCGGGTCAGCACGACCATCTGGAAGGCGAAGTAGGGCACGGTCATGCCCACCGTCTTGGCCCGCTCCAGGGTGTCCGAGGTGGAGGCGACTATGACGTCGGCGCGGCCGGAGACCAGTGCCGGGATGCGATCGGGAAAGGGCGTCTCGACCACTTCCGGCTCCACGCCGAGGACCTTGGCCAGGTCGGCGCAGTAGTCCACGTCGAAGCCGGCCGGCTGGTTGTTCTCGTCGCGGAAGCCCATGGGCGGGAAGTCCAGGGTCACGGCGCAGCGCAGCTTGCCGGACTCGATGATGTCGTCGAGCTTGTCGGCCTGGGCGGTGGCGGCCAGGGATGCGCTCAGGGTGGCGCCCAGGGCGATGGCGAGGGTCTTTCTATTCATGTGCAGCCTCATGTGTGTGATGGGTTGGCAGATGAAACAGATGTATCTTGAATTTCGTATACGATATTTGATTAGCAAGGGCTGTGCCGGATCGCCCTCGATGGACGCGGTCATCCGCTCGGCCCGCGCCACATCGGCCCGGGCGGGCAGATGCGGCGGTGGCATGAAGACTAGCCTGGCCTGTTCGTGACCGCCCGGTGTTACAGAAGGAAGCATGGCGGCATCGGCGTGCCCGCAAACGGAACACGCCGGGTTGCACCCACTGCGGTCTGGCGGGCTCAGGCGCCGCGGTGCGAGTCGCGGTACTGGCTGGGCGAGAGCCCGGTGAGCGCCTTGAACTGGCGGCTGAAGGCGCTGTGGTCGGTGTAGCCGCAGCGCAGGGCGATCTCGGTGATCGGCAGTTCGCCGAGCAGCAGCTGCGAGGCGGCGCCGAGACGCGCCTTGTGGATCATCTGCCGCGGGGTGAGCTGGAAGATGCGCTTGCAGTGGCGCTCCAGCTGCGCCACCGAGAGGCCGGCGATGGCGGTCAGCTCGGCCAGGCTGATCGGCTGGGCGTAGTGGCGGCGGATGTGCTCGTCCACCGCCGCCAGCTTCTGGTAGGCCGGGTGCGCGGCCTGGGCCGCCGGCAGGTCGCAGGAAACGCCGGCCATGCCGATGATGCTGCCGGCGGCGTTGCGCAGGGCCAGCTTGTGGGTCAGGCACCAGCCGGGCTGGCGACCGGGGTAGAGGTGCAGCTCCAGCTGGTCTTCGAGGCCGTTGCCTTGATCCAGCACCTGCAGGTCCTGGGCGGTGTAGAGGGGGCCGAAGCGCGAGGGGAAGACCTCCTCGGCGGTACGCCCGAGCAGCTCGCTCTTGTCGCGGAAGCCGCAGCGGGTGGCCAGGGTCTGGTTGACCAGCGCGTAGCGCGCCTGGGGATCCTTGATGAAGAACACCACGCCGGGCATGGCGTCGAGCAGCGGCGCCACGGCGCTCAGGCTGGCGAGCAGGGCGGGCAGGTCGGCGGGGGCGGGTTGCGGCAGCAGATCGAGCATCGGAGAGCGGGCCGGGCCGGGGAGGGCCCATTCTGCGCGGCGCTGTACGCCGCGGACAAGCGGCCCGCCCGCAGGCGGGCCGCTCGCGCGTCACGGCAGACGCACGCTGTAGTCCTCCACTTCGCCGTAGTTGAAGGTGCCGCAGGGCACCGGCGCCGCGTTGTAGCGCATGGCCACGCGCATGCGTGTGGTGCCGGCCGGGGCGTTGCTCGGCACCGTCAGGGTGCCGCTGACCACGCTGCTCAGCGCGCGACCGGAGCTGTAGACCTCTTCGCCGGCATCGGTGAAGTCACCGTCCTTGTTGAAGTCGATCCAGGCCTTCCAGTATTCCCGGTAGGTGCTGCCGGCGAACTGCGGGGTCAGGCGCAGGCTGTTGCCGCCACGCTGCAGGTCGATCACCTTGGCGGTGAAGTCGCTGTAGGTGCTGGCCCCGGAGCTGTTGCTGAAGCTGCCGACCTGCACCTGGCCGATCCACTCGTCGTTGGCGTTGCCGCTGGCGGCGCTGCAGTAGTTGGGCTGCGGCGTGCCGGTGCCGATCACCAGGAAGCTGGAGCTGACCGCACCCCAGCTGCCGGAGGCGTCGCGGGCGCGCACGTAGATCATGTGCTTGCCGGTGGCCAGGCCGGTGGTGTCGATGCTGCCGGTGAGCGCCTCGGTCTTGGCGTTGAAGGCGCCGTCCTGCGGCTGCAGGGCGATGGGCGTGGCGCCGGACTCCCAGGGCGCCTTGTCGATGTAGTACTCGGCTTCGGCGATGTTCTGCGTGGTCTCGGTGCCGTTGGCGGTGCTGAAGCGCAGGTCGCTGGTGCTGGCGCTCAGGGTCACCGCCGTGCCGGCGGGTACCCCGCTGGTGGCGGCGCCGCCGCTCAGGGTGACGCTGGTCACGTCCGGGCCGGCCGGGGTGATATAGGGCGTGCGCACCACCTTGGCGGCGTAGATCAGCGCCGGCAGGTTCTTCGGCTTGATGGTGTTCTCGTACACGCTGCAGCTCTGGAAGAACTGGGTGCCCAGCTCGAAGGTGAAGGCGGGTACGCCCAGCTCGCCGTAGCTGATGCTGTCGCTGGTGCCGTCGGTGGGGTAGAGACCGATCGACTGCTGCGGCGTGTAGCCGTTGAAGAAGGCGAACTTGCGGCCCAGGGTCTGCATCGACGTGCCGTTGGGCGCCACCTGGCTGGTGTCGCCCCAGGGCCACAGGACCAGTTCGCTGTAGCTGTGGATGTCCAGGTGGATGCCGCTGGTGTCGCTGGGTGCCGCGTCGCTGCGGTTGGGGCCGCGGCGGTCCGGCCACAGGCTGCGGGCATAGGCTTCCAGGGCCTTGATCTCGGGCTCGGAGCCGGCGCTGGGGCCGCGATAGGTGTCGTTGCACTGGTCGCCGCTGGAGCCCTGGCCGTTGGTGCTGTTCCAGCCGAAGGTGAAGTTGCGGTTGAGGTCGGCGCCACGGCTGTTGCTGGTCGGCCCGCAGTAGTTCTGGTTGGTGTTCTTGCGCCAGGACAGGCCGGTCTCGGCCTTCTTGCGGCCGTCCGGGTTGGTGTGCAGCAGCAGGTGCACCTCATGGTGGTCGAGGATCCAGGTGGCGTCCGGGTCCACCCCGTAGCCGTCCACCAGCCAACGGGCGAAGGACAGCACCAGCGGCGCGGTGGTGTACTCGCGGGCGTGGATGGCGCTGTTGATCAGCAGCTTGGGCTTGGCGCCGGGCTTGTCCTTGTTGGTCAGCTTGAGCACGCGGATGTCGTAACCGCCCAGGCCCTGGGTCTTCTCCCAGGACTGGCCGACGTTCAGCCACTCGGCCAGCTGCGGCTTCTGGCTGGCCATGCCGGCCGCCGCCGCGTAGGTCTCCTCCACCGTCTCGTAGCAGGAGTAGCCGGGGATGCTGGCGATGCTGGTCATGTTGGCCGAGCTGGTGCTCATGCTGCGCTGCTGCAGGCGCTGCTGGATGCCTTCGAGGATGCGGTTGCGCTTGGCGATGAAGTCGTTGGCCACCTCGAAGGTGAAGCCGAACGCGGCCAGCTTCTGCTGCTCTTTCTCGGTCAGCTCCATGATCAGGTAGCCCTGGTCATAGTGCGACTCCAGCATCTGGCCGTGGAAGCTGATGGCGGCCTTGCGGGCGATCTCCTTGTTGGGGAAGAAGGCCTTGTACACCTGGTTGTTGGCCTTCTCCTCCTCCAGCAGGAGGAAGTCCTCCTGGGCCTTGGCCTGGCTGTCGGCCTGGGCGGCGCTGAGCATGCAGAGAGTGGCGATACCCGCGCCGATGGCGAGTGTTAACTTCCGCTTTATCATTCTTGATGTTCCTATCCATGTGTTGTGGTTTCGCCCGGCCCGATAAGGCACAGGCGGTTTTGTGCGCCTTCTTGTGGAAGGTGCATGGATCGAGGCAGTGGAAGCTCTGGATGCCGACTGCACAGGCGTTGGGATATCCCTTCCTGGCCTTGTGGGTGACAGGTGGCCGGTCTGGCAGCAAGAGTGCGAGAAAACCTAGAAGCCCCGTTTGGGTCTGTCAATTTTCCAGATGATGTCTGCCGTTTTTAGAACGTTCGCGGCAGAACATCCGCAAGGGAGGTGCCTATGAAGTCCGTCTCATGTCTGTGCGCGACACTGTTGCTGGCGCTGTGCGGCTGCGCCCACACGGCGGTGGCCGAGGATGCCGCGCTGGCGGCCGAGTGGCGCGAGCTGCGCCAGGTTGCCGGCCACCACGCCGGCGGCCCCTGGCGCCAGGACCTGGATGCCTGGCAGGGACGCAAGCACCAGCTGATGCAGAGCCTGGCCGAACGGCTGCTGGCCGAGAAGCCGGACGCGGCCGGGGTGCGCGCGCTGATGGGCGAACCGGACCGGCGCGTCGCCGCCGGGGCGGCCGAGCATGCCGACTGGCTGCGGCGCACCCAGTGGCAGGGCGAGCCGGACGGCGAGCTGTGGAGCTACCACTGGCGCGGCGACCACGACCAGCTGCTGGTGGCCATGGTCGGCGGCCGAGTCGGCGCCGTGGGCTGGCTCTACGCCTGGGAGTGAGGCCGGTCGTCGAGCGCCAGTAGCGTGTCGATGCGCGCCGGGCTGAAGGGCGGGCGCGGCGCCGGCGGCTGCCAGCCGAACAGGGCCTGGGTGGCGGCGCCGCAGATGCGCCCCTGGCAGGCGCCCATGCCGCAGCGGCTGGCCAGCTTGGCCTGGCTCCAGCCCTGCTGGTCGGCCAGGGCGGCCAGCGGCACGTCCTCGCAGCGGCAGATCAGGGTGTCCGGCTTGGCCAGGTGCCTGACCGCCTCGCCCAGGGCGAAGGCTCGGTCGAGGGCCTCGGCGAAGCCCTGCCAGCGCCGCCGGCGCGGCCACAGGCGGCGGGCCGCGTCGTGCTCGCCGACCGCCGCATGGCCGGCGATGGCGCCTTCGACTAGGGCCTTCTCGCTGCCGCCGAAGCCGGTGCTCTCGCCGGCCGCATAGACCCCGGGCAGGCTGCTGGCCTGCCAGGCGTCGACGGCGATGGCGTCGCCTTCGATGCGGCAACCCAGGGCCTGGCCCAGCTGCAGGTTGGGGATCAGGCCGAAGCCGCAGGCCAGACGCTCGCAGGCGACTTCGCGCAGCTTGCCGCCGACGCTCAGGCGCACCGCCTCCAGGCGGCCGTCGCCGAGGGCCTCGAGCACATGGCTGGCGGCGCGGTAGCCCGGGTGGAACAGGCCGCAGGCCTGCAGCAGCTTGTGCGGCCAGCGCGGCAGCCGTGCGGCGAAGCCGGCCACGGCGGCCCACGGCGCCTGTTCGAGGATGTGCAGCACCCGCGCGCCGTGCTCCTGCGCGGTGGCGGCGCTGGCCAGCAGCAGCGGGCCGCTGCCGGCGACCACGATGCGCTCGCCGGCCACCGGCAGGCCGCCCTTGATCAGCGCCTGCAGGCCGCCGGCACCGGTGACGCCGGGCAGCGTCCAGCCGGGGAAGGGCAGCAGCAACTCGCGCGCGCCGCTGCACAGGATCAGCTTGTCGTACTCGATCACCCGGCCCCGCTCGGGGTCTTCCACCAGCAGCGCGCGGGGCCCGGCCAGGGCCACCACCCGGCTGCTGGCCAGCAGCTGGATATTGGCCTGGGCGGCGAGGCGTTGGCGATGCGCGCGGGCCAGCGCCGGCAGATGCGCCTGCGGGCCGTCGCGCCAGATCTGCCCGCCGGCGGTCGGGTTGTCGTCGAGCAGGGCGATGCGCGCGCCGCTGGGCGCGGCGGCCAGGGCCGCGGCCAGGCCGGCGGGGCCGGCGCCGACGATCAGGATGTCCACCTTCATGGCCGGGTCTCCACGCGCATGCCGTCGCGGCACAGGGTCTGGCAGGCCAGGCGGCGCTGGCCGTCGATGCTCACCCGGCACTCCTGGCACACGCCCATGCCGCACAGCGGCGCGCGGCGCTGGCCGCTGACCGAGGTGCGGCTGCTGCCGTCGCCGCCGAGGGCCAGCGCGGCCGCCACCGTGGTGCCCTCGGCCACTGCCAGCGGGCGGCCGTCGAGAAGCAGTTCAGGCATATGCGGCGACTCCCGGGAAACGTTGCGGCAGGTAGGGCTGCGCCGCCAGCGGCGCGGTCTCGTTGAACAGCTGGGCGACCAGCAGGTCGGCGCTGCCCGGCGCGGTGGTGACGCCCAGGCCCTCGTGGCCGACCGCCAGCCACAGGCCGCGGCGCTGCGGATGCTCGCCGAGCAGCGGCAGGCCGTCCGGGCTGGCGGCGCGAAAGCCGGTCCAGGCGCGGATGGCGTTGAGCCGGGCCAGCCCCGGCATGTAGTGCACGGCGCGCTGGAGCATCCTGGCCAGCATCCAGGGTTCGACCTCGGGGTCGTTAGTGCCGAACTGGCGCGAGGCGCCGATGAACAGCTGCCCGGTCGGCCTGGGCTGGATATTGGCCGCGGTGGAGGGGCCGCTGGCGTTGTGCGCGCTGGTGACGTAGCCCAGCTCGACCAGGGTGTTGCTGACGCGCCCCGGGTAGCGGTCGGTGATCAGCAGGTGGCCCTTCTTCGGCTCGATCGGCAGCTCCGGGCACAGCTCGGTGACATGGCTGCCGCCGGCCAGGATCACCGCCTGGGCGCTCAGCCAGGCGCCGTCGTCCAGGCGCACGCGGGCGCCGTCGATCTCCACCACCCGGGCCCGGCGCTGCTCGATCAGCCCATGGTCGAGCAGCCAGCGCGCGGCGTTGGGCGCGTAGAGGATGCCGTCGCCGACCACCCGCAGGCCGCCGTGCAGGCCTTCGCGCAGTTCCGGCTCGGCGGCGCGCAGGGCGCTGGCGCCGAGCAGCTCGCAGTCCAGGCCGTGCTCGCGCAGGGCCCGGTACTTGGCCTCGGCCACCGCCATCTCCTCGGCGTTGGCGGCCAGCCACAGGGTGCCGTTCTGCCGGTAGGCGCAGTCCTCCGGCATCTGCCGCGCCCAGTCGCGCCAGCGCTGCACCGAATACTGGCTGAGCGCCAGTTCCGCCGGGTTGTCGTCCAGCACTATCAGGTGGCCCATGCCGGCGGCCGTGGCGGCGCGCAGGCCGGCGTCCAGCACCAGCACGCGCTGGCCGCGCCGCGCCAGTTCGTGGGCGCAGGCGGCGCCGACTATGCCGGCGCCGATGACGATGACGTCGCTCACGTACGGATGCCCCAGGCGAAGGGGTCGTCTTCCTCGAGCAGCAGGGTGGCCTCGGCGCTGATATGCGCGCGGCCGCGGATGGTGGGCACGATGCGGCCGTTGTCGGCGTTCTCGTAGCGGCCCTCGAACTGGCTGCCGATCACGCTGGCCTGGCGCCACAACTGGCCGGGCTGCAGTTTGCCGTCTGCCGCCAGGCAGGCCAGCTTGGCGCTGGTGCCGGTGCCGCAGGGCGAGCGGTCGTAGGCCTTGCCCGGGCACAGCACGAAGTTGCGGCTGTCGGCTCGCAGCCAGGCTGCTGCGCTCGATGGGGCGTCGTTAAGAGCAGGCTCAGAATGCTCATTTACCGCCTGTAAACTGCGCTTCTTCGCCTGCTCCTGCCTAGCCCCCTCATCGCTCGCGACGCCTGGCTGCGAGCCTTTCGGCTGTTCAGGGTCGGCGAACAGCTCGATATGGTCGATCGCGCCGCCGTCCTCGCCGCGGATGCCCTGCTCGTCCAGCGCCCGCTGCACGGCCACCGCATAGGCGGTGAGCGCCTCCAGATTGTCGCCGGCCACGCGCAGGCCGGGCTCGCCGATCAGGAAGAACCAGTTGCCGCCCCAGGCGATATCGCCGACCACCCTGCCGTGGCCGGGCACCTCGACCTCGACGGCCTTGCGGTAGCGGTAGGCCGGCACGTTGCGCACGCTCACCGAGCGGTCCTCGTGCAGGGTCGCCTCGACGGTGCCGACCGGCGTCTCGATGCGGTGCAGCCCCGGGCCGATGCGCCCCAGGTGGGCCAGCGAGGCCACCAGGCCGATGGTGCCGTGGCCGCACATGCCGAGGTAGCCGGTGTTGTTGAAGAAGATCACCCCGGCACAGGCCGCGGGGTCGAGCGGCTCGCACAGCAGGGCGCCGACCAGCACGTCGCTGCCGCGCGGTTCCAGCACGCTGGCGGCGCGCCAGCGGTCGAAGCGCTCGGCCAGCACCCGGCGGCGCTCGGCCATGCTGCCGCCACCCAGGTCGGGGAAGCCATCGAGGATCAGGCGGGTCGGTTCACCGCCGGTGTGCGAATCGAGTACTCGGATGCGTTGCATGGGCGTCCCCTGCCGGTGGATGTTCCGGCAAGGGTGCCGCCGCGCGGGTGTCGGCGGCTTGAGTCATTTAGCCCGCGCCGATGACGAAATCGGCACAGCGGCGCCGGCTCAGAGGCGGTTGGGCAGGTGCGCGTAGAGGGTCTGGCAGACACCGTCGATATGCGTCTCGATCAGTGCGGCGGCGCGCTCGGCGTCGCCGGCGCGGCAGGCGGCGATGATCTCGCGGTGCTCCTGGTCGGCGCGCTCCTTGCCCTCGGACAGGCTCATCTGCATGCGCAGGTAGCGCTCCAGCTTGTCGTGGATCGAGCGGATCAGGCCGATCAGGAAGGGGCGCCCGGCCGGCTCGTAGAGGCAGGCGTGCAGCTGCCAGTTGAGCTCGGCCCAGCGGCCGACGTCCTCCTCGCCGAGGAAGGCCTCGCAGATGCGCTCGGCCTCGGCGAAGGTGGCCTCGCTCATGTTCGGCACGGCCAGGCGGATCGCCCGCACCTCCAGCAGCACGCGCACCTCGAACATCTGCGCCAGCTCGGGCTCGGAGATGCGCGTGACCACCGCGCCCTTGTTGCGCTGGAACAGCACCAGGCCCTCGGCCTCCAGGCGCTTGAGCGCCTCGCGCACGGGAATCTTGCTGACGTTGAACAGCGCGGCGATGTCGTCCTGGCGGATCGGCTCGTCCTCGGCGAACTGGCCGGAGACGATGGCGTCGCGCAGGTGCTTGGCGATGACCTCGGACGCCGAGGGGACTATTCCCAGGTTGGGGGCATTGAAGCGTGGTAGGGGCACGGCGGGTCACCGAGTCGTCTGATCAGTGCGGATATGATATACGAAATTCCTGGCCGCCCGCTCAGCCGATGCGGCCGAAGCGCCGCTCCAGCTCGGCGATCTGTGCCCGTTCGTCGCGGATGAAATCGCGGAAGGCCTGGGCCACCGGCGACAGGTGCTTGCCGCGCGGGTGCACCACGCACCAGCTGCGCTGCAGTGGCAGCTCCTCCACCGGCAATTCGCGCAGCAAACCCTGGGCCAGCGCCAGGCGCACGGCGTGCAGCGGCAGCAGGGCCAGGCCGAGGCCGGCGATGGCCGCCTCCGCCTGGGCCTCGCTGGAGCCCAGCTCCAGGGTCTGGGCGAAGTGCGCGCGCTTCTGGTTGCAGTATTCCTCGCAGGCGCGCCGGGTGCCCGAGCCGGCTTCGCGCACCAGCAGGGGGAATTCGGTCAGGTCGGCCAGGCGTAGCCGCTGCAGCGTGCACAGCGGGTGGTGCGGTGGCGCCACCGCGATGATCGGGTTGGTCAGGAAGGGGAAGAAGTCCAGCGGCGGGTCGCTCGGTGGTTGCGACATGATCAGCAGGTCGTCGCGGCTGGCCGACAGGCGCCGCACCGCCTGGGCGTGGTTGACCACCACCAGTTGCAGGCTGACTTCCGGATGCTGCTCGCGGAAGGCGGCGAACAGGTGCGGCACCAGGTACTTGGCGCTGGACTCGACGGCCAGGCTGAGCTGGCCCTGCAGCGAGCCCTGCAGGTCGGAGAGCTGCATGTCCAGGGCCTCCAGGCGCCCGAACACGTCCTCGCCGGCCTTCAGCAGGGCCTCGGCGGCGGGGGTCAGGTGCAGCTTCTTGGCCACGTAGTCGAACAGCGGCTGGCCGAGCAGCTCCTCCAGCTGGCGGATCTGCAGGCTGACCGCCGGCTGGGTCAGCGCCATCTCCTCCGCGGCGCGGCTGTAGGAGCGGCTCTCGCACACCGCGCGAAAGATCTGCAGCTGGCGAAAGGTCATTCGCATCAGTGACTTGCGCATGGAAAACGATCCCGGAGGTGGCCTCTTGCGAACTAATATAAGTTTTACCTAATGCTTGTCCAAATAAATATTGATTTTGGCTAATCGAGCGCCGGGCGTAGGGTAGGCGCAAGACCGCCGGGGCTGGAGCGGTCACCCACGGACCGCATTGCCGCGGTCCATTGCTCACGTGATCGAGGAGCCAGGCTCGTGATCAAGAAGATTCTCATCGCCAACCGCGGCGAAATCGCCGTGCGCATCGTGCGCGCCTGCGCCGAGATGGGCATCCGTTCGGTGGCCATCTACTCCGAGGCGGACCGCCACGCGCTGCACGTCAAGCGCGCCGACGAGGCGCACAGCGTCGGCGACGATCCGCTGGCCGGCTACCTGAACCCGCGCAAGCTGGTCAACCTGGCCGTGGAGACCGGCTGCGACGCCCTCCATCCGGGCTACGGCTTCCTCTCGGAGAACGCCGAGCTGGCGGAGATCTGCGCCGCGCGCGGAATCAAATTTATCGGCCCCTCCGCCGAGGTGATTCGCCGTATGGGCGACAAGACCGAGGCGCGGCGCAGCATGATCGCCGCCGGCGTGCCGGTCACCCCGGGCACCGAGGGCAATGTCGCCGACCTCGCCGAGGCGCTTTCCGAGGCCGAGCGCATCGGTTATCCGGTGATGCTCAAGGCCACCAGCGGCGGCGGCGGCCGCGGCATCCGTCGCTGCAACTCGCGCGCCGAACTGGAGTCGGCCTTCCCGCGGGTGATCTCCGAGGCGACCAAGGCCTTCGGCAGCGCCGAGGTGTTCCTCGAGAAGTGCATCGTCAACCCGAAGCACATCGAGGCGCAGATCCTCGCCGACAGCCTGGGCAACACCGTGCACCTGTTCGAGCGCGACTGCTCGATCCAGCGGCGCAACCAGAAGCTCATCGAGATCGCCCCCAGCCCGCAGCTGACACCCGAGCAGCGCGCCTATATCGGCGACCTGGCGGTGCGCGCCGCGCAGGCGGTGGGCTACGAGAACGCCGGCACCGTGGAGTTCCTGCTCGCCGAGGGCGAGGTGTACTTCATGGAGATGAACACCCGGGTGCAGGTGGAGCACACCATCACCGAGGAAATCACCGGCATCGACATCGTCCGCGAGCAGATCCGCATCGCTTCGGGCCTGGAACTGTCGGTGAAGCAGGAGGACATCATTCACCGCGGCTATGCCCTGCAGTTCCGCATCAACGCCGAGGACCCGAAGAACAACTTCCTGCCCAGCTTCGGCAAGATCACCCGCTACTACGCCCCCGGCGGCCCCGGCGTGCGTACCGACACGGCGATCTACACCGGCTACACCATTCCGCCCTACTACGACTCCATGTGCCTGAAGCTGATCGTCTGGGCGTTGACCTGGGAGGAGGCGCTGGACCGCGGCCTGCGCGCGCTGGACGACATGCGCGTGCAGGGCGTGCGCACCACCGCGCCCTATTATCAGGAGATCCTGCGCAACCCCGAGTTCCGCAGCGCCCGGTTCAACACCAGCTTCGTCGAGAGCCACCCGGAGCTGACCCAGTATTCGATCAAGCGCAATCCGTCGCACCTGGCCATCGCCATCGCCACCGCCATCGCCGCCCACGCAGGCCTATGAAGCAGTGACAAGCTACAAGCCACAAGCGACAAGTAAAGGCGCAACGGCTTTGACTTGCGGCTTGAGGCTTGGAGCTTGCAGCTCCCGAGGAGAGTTCTGATGAGAAAGAAGATTACGGTCACTGACACCATCCTGCGCGATGCCCACCAGTCGCTGATCGCCACCCGCATGCGCCTGGAGGACATGCTGCCGATCTGCGACAAGCTCGACCAGGTCGGCTACTGGTCGCTGGAAGTCTGGGGCGGCGCCACCTTCGACGCCTGCGTGCGCTTCCTCAAGGAAGACCCCTGGGAGCGCCTGCGCAAGCTCAAGGCGGCGCTGCCCAACACCCGCCTGCAGATGCTCCTGCGCGGGCAGAACCTGCTCGGCTACCGCCACTACAGCGACGACGTGGTCGAGGCCTTCGTGGCGAAAGCCGCCGTGAATGGCATCGATGTGTTCCGCATCTTCGACGCGATGAACGACGTGCGTAACCTGCGCGTCTCCATCGAGGCGGTGAAGGCCGCCGGCAAGCACGCCCAGGGCACCCTCTGCTACACCACCAGCCCGGTGCACACCGTGGCCGCCTACGTCGAGCAGGCCAAGGCCATGCAGGCCATGGGCATCGACTCCATCGCCATCAAGGACATGGCCGGCCTGCTCACGCCCTACTCGACCTTCGAGCTGGTCAAGGCGCTCAAGGCCGAGATCGACCTGCCGGTGTTCGTGCACAGCCACGACACCGCCGGCATGGGCGCCATGTGCCAGCTCAAGGGCATCGAGGCCGGCGCCGACCATATCGACACCGCCATCTCCAGCTTCGCCTGGGGCACCAGCCACCCGGGCACCGAGTCGATGGTCGCGGCCCTGCGCGGCAGCCTGTACGACACCGGCCTGGACCTGGAGCTGATCCAGGAGATCGGCATGTACTTCCACGCCGTGCGCAAGAAGTACCACCAGTTCGAGAGCGAGTTCACCGCCGTCGACACCCGCGTGCAGGTCAACCAGGTGCCGGGCGGCATGATGTCCAACCTGGCCAACCAGCTGAAGGAGCAGGGCGCGCTCAATCGCATCAACGAGGTGTTCGCCGAGATCCCGAAAGTGCGCGAGGACCTCGGCTTCCCGCCCCTGGTCACCCCCACTTCGCAGATCGTCGGCACCCAGGCGGTGTTCAACGTGCTGGCCGGCGAGCGCTACAAGACCATCACCAACGAGGTCAAGCTGTACCTGCAGGGCCGCTACGGCAAGGCGCCGGGCAAGGTCGACGAGCAGCTGCGCAAGCGCGCCATCGGCAGCGAGGACGTGATCGACGTGCGCCCGGCCGACCTGCTGGCGCCTGAGATGGCCAAGCTGCGCGAGGAGATCGGCGCCCTGGCCAAGAGCGAGGAGGACGTGCTGACCTACGCCATGTTCCCCGACATCGGCCGCAAGTTCCTCGAGGAACGCGCCGCCGGCACCCTGACCCCCGAAGCGCTGCTGCCGATCCCCGGTGAAAACGGCGCGGCGCCGGCAGGTGGCGAGGGCGTGCCGACCGAGTTCGTGGTCGACGTGCATGGCGAGAGCTACCGGGTGGATATCACCGGCGTCGGCGTCAAGGGCGACGGCAAGCGCCACTTCTACCTGTCCATCGACGGCATGCCGGAAGAGGTGGTGTTCGAGCCGCTCAACCAGTTCGTCGCCGGGGCCGGCGGCAAGCGCAAGCAGGCCAGCGCGCCGGGCGACGTGTCCACCACCATGCCGGGCAACATAGTCGAGGTGCTGGTCAAGGAGGGCGATGCGGTCAAGGCCGGCCAGGCCGTGCTGATCACCGAGGCGATGAAGATGGAGACCGAGGTGCAGGCGCCCATCGCCGGCACGGTCAAGGCCGTGCACGTGGCCAAAGGTGACCGGGTGACGCCCGGCGAAGTCTTGATCGAGATTGAAAGTTGAGCCAAGCAGTCCCCTGGGAGCCGTAAGGCTCCCTTTTTTTAACTGGAGGTAAGCGATGGGTCTGGACCCGGTTGTACTGTTCTTCGTCTTCGGCTTGTTCGCCGGCCTGGTGAAGAGCGAATTGAAACTGCCTCCGGCGCTCTACGAGACACTGGCCATAGTGCTGTTGCTGGCCATCGGCCTGCATGGCGGGGTGGAGCTGGCCGAGCAGGCCAGCGCGCAGTTGCTCGGCCAGTCGGCACTGGTGTTGCTGCTGGGGGTCGGCCTGCCGTTGCTGGCGTTCGTCCTGCTGCGCGGGCTGCGTTTCGATCGCATCAACGCGGCGGCGGTGGCCGCGCACTACGGTTCGGTCAGCGCCGGTACCTTCGCCGTGGTGGTCGCCTACATGGTTTCGCGGGACATTGCCTTCGAGAGCTACATGCCGCTGTTCGTGGCCATCCTCGAGGTGCCGGCGATCCTGGTGGGGATCATCCTGGCCAAGGGCATCAGTCGCGACACCCAGTGGAAGGAGCTGGGCCGGGAGATATTCCTCGGCAAGAGCATCATGCTGCTGCTCGGCGGCATCATCATCGGCGCGATCGCCGGCAAGGAGGCGATCAAGCCGCTGGAGCCGCTGTACACCAGCATGTTCAAGCCGGTACTGGCGTTCTTCCTGCTGGAGATGGGCCTGATCGCCTCCGGCCAGCTCGGCGCCCTGAAGCAGTTCGGCCTGCGCCTGGCCACTTTCGCCCTGCTCATGCCGCTGCTCGGCGCGCTGATCGGCGCCCTGCTGGCGCGCGGCATGGGGCTGAGCCTGGGTGGCACGGCGATGCTTGCCACCCTGGCCGCCTCGGCCTCCTACATCGCCGTGCCGGCGGCGCTGCGCCTGGCCCTGCCCGAGGCCAATCCCTCGCTGTCGCTGACCGCCTCGCTGGGCATCACCTTTCCCTTCAACATCCTCATCGGCATACCGCTGTACCTGGCGCTGGCCGAGCAACTGATCGCCTGGGGGCTCTGAGATGGACATGCATACCCGTACCCTGCTCACCGTGATCGGCGAGGCCGCGCTGGAGCACAAGCTGGAGGCCGACCTGGAGCAGCTCGGCGCGCCGGGCTGGACCATCTCCGATGCCCGCGGCCGTGGCGGGCGCGGCGTGCGTAGCGCCGGCTGGGACACCGAGGGCAATATCCGCCTGGAAGTGATCTGCGCCCGCGAGCTGGCCGAGCGCATCGCCGAGCACCTGCAGCGGCGCTACTACGCCCACTACGCCATGGTCTGCTACCTGGCCGAGGTGCAGGTGCTGCGCGCGGAGAAGTTCTAGACGGGCAAGAAAAAGGGGAGCCTAGGCTCCCCTTGTGCATTCGCCGCTGGCGATCAGCGCCAGAACGGCTTGCTCACTTCCGCTTCGCGCTGGTGCAGGCTGATGCCGGCATCGGCCAGCAGGCGCTCGTCGAGGCGCGCCAGTTCGCGGCGGGTGCTCACGCGGCGCTGCCACAGCAGCAGGGTGGCGAGGGCACGCAGCGGCATGAAACCGCCGAAGGCCGGGTTGTGTTGTTGGAACATCAGGTCGGAACTATGGGTGCGTTCCATGGTGGGCTTCCTTCCGCTTGTGGCGGGTCGAGAGAGTGTTCTACTGGAAGCTCATTTTCCTGACTATACGGTCGTTTTAATAGGCACAGCTGGGATGAATTGCAGGCCTATTAGTTAGCCGGCTTTGTAACTGTTCTGTTTTTATTCGGGCAACTGTACCGGTCCTCCGTGAAAGTTCGGGTTGCTCCGCGGATGACGAGAGTTTTCACTGGGAGACCAGTGAGGCGCGGCAGTTTGCTGCCGGTACAGTTCTTTTGTCCGTCCGAACGAGAGCCAATCTGTTATTGCCGCCGCGGCAGCCCACGAGGCCGCCCTGGCCGGCTAGATTTAGCGCTACTCCCACGAGGAAAAACGTCATGACCGACCACAGCCAGCAATTCGCCAGCGACAACTATTCCGGCATCTGCCCCGAGGCCTGGGCCGCCATGGCCGAGGCCAACCGCGGCCACGAGCGCGCCTATGGCGAGGACAGCTGGACCGCGCGCGCCGCCGACCATTTCCGCCAACTGTTCGAGACCGACTGCGAGGTGTTCTTCGCCTTCAACGGCACGGCGGCCAATTCCCTGGCCCTGGCCTCGCTGTGCCAGAGCTACCACAGCGTGATCTGCTCGGAGACGGCCCACGTCGAGACCGACGAATGCGGCGCGCCGGAGTTCTTCTCCAACGGCTCCAAGCTGCTGCTGGCGTGCACCGAGAGCGGCAAGCTGACCCCGCAGGCGATCCGCGAGGTGGCGCTCAAGCGCCAGGATATCCACTATCCCAAGCCGCGCGTGGTGACCCTGACCCAGGCCACCGAGGTCGGCAGCGTCTACCGTCCCGAGGAGGTGCGCGCCATCAGCCAGGAGTGCAAGGCGCTGGGCCTCAACCTGCACATGGACGGCGCGCGCTTCTCCAACGCCTGCGCCTTCCTCGGCTGCAGCCCGGCCGAGCTGACCTGGAAGGCCGGCGTCGACGTGCTGTGCTTCGGCGGCACCAAGAACGGCATGGCGGTGGGCGAGGCCATCCTGTTCTTCAACAAGGCCCTGGCCGAGGACTTCGACTACCGCTGCAAGCAGGCCGGCCAGCTGGCCTCGAAGATGCGCTACCTGGCGGCGCCCTGGGTCGGCCTGCTGCAGGACGGCGCCTGGCTGCGCCATGCCGACCACGCCAACCGCTGCGCGCGTCTACTGGCCGAGCTGGTGGCCGACGTGCCGGGGGTGAGCCTGATGTTCCCGGTGGAGGCCAACGGCGTGTTTCTGCAGCTGTCGGAAACGGCCCTGCAGCGTCTGCGCGAATGGGGCTGGCGCTTCTACACCTTCATCGGCGCCGGCGGCGCGCGCTTCATGTGCAGCTGGGACACCGAGGAGGCGCGGGTGCGCGAGCTGGCGGCGGATATTCGCAAGGCCATGGCCTGAGCCGCTCACTGCTCGGTCGGCACCGGCTCCTGCTCGGCGCCTTCGTCGGGCCGGCAGGCGCCGCTGGCGCCCTGCTTGCCGGTGTAGGACACCGAGGGGGTGCCGGCGGCATCCAGGCCGATGGGGACGATCAGGCCTTCGCCTCGGGCCTCGTAGTACTGCTCGCTGAACTTGCTCAGGGTGGCCTGCTTGTCGTTGAAGTAGACCGGGCCGCCGGCCTCGGCGCGGACCTTGAGGTCGTCGCCGCAGCCGACCTCGAACGCCGGCAGGTTGGCGGCCTGGGTCGCGCCAGCGGCGCCGAGCAGGGCAAGGGTGATAGGCAGTCTTTGCATGCTGGTGCTCCTATGAGGGGGCGCGTGGGGCGCCTGCAGTCAGCTAAGCAGCCTGTACCGGCTTGTCCAACCCACGGCCCGCGCGCCGCCGGGCGGTCAGCCCAGCCAGCCCTCGGCCTTGGCGCGCGCCACCGCCTGGGTGCGGCGCTGCACGCCGAGCTTGACGTTGATTCGCCGCGCGTGGGTCTTCACCGTGTGCAGGGAGATATACAGGCTGTCGGCGATCTGCTGGTTGGAATGGCCCTGGGCGATCAGCCCGAGCACCGCCAGTTCGCGCTTGCTCAGCAGCGGCTCGCTGGGCGCCGCCTCTTCCCCCTGGAGCATGGCCTGGCGCCGTAGCCGCTGCGGCCAGGCCGGATTGTCGAGCAGCCAGGCCGGCTGCCGGGCCAGCAGCTCGTGCAGCAGCGCCAGCTGCTGCTGGCGTTGCGCCTCGCCCAGGCCGATGCGCAGCAGGGCCTCGGCCTCGTCTTCGCGTTCGAGCAGGTACAGGGCCTCGGCCTGCTGCAGGCGCACCTGGGTGGCCAGGCCGTGGTGGCCGCTGCGCCGGCAGTCGTCGTGCAGGCCCTGCAGTTCGCGCAACGCCGTGCCCCGCTCGCCCAGCGCCAGTTCGGCCTGGGCCAGCAGCAGGCGGCTGCGTGGCAGCAGGTCGTAGAAGCCCGAGGGCGCCAGCAGGCGCTGGCTCTCCAGGCGCCGGCGCACGCCGAGGCAGGCCTGGCGGGCCCGCTCGGCATCGCCCTGGCGCAGCCACAGGCGGCCCTGGGCCAGTTCGAGCACCTCGCGGTAGCGGATCTCCGGTACGTGCAGCCACTGCATCTGCCGCTCGGCGCGGCGCAGCAGCTGCTGCGCGCAGTCGGTGTCGCCCTGGCCGGTGGCCAGCTCGACCAGGCCCAGGTAGCCGAACAGCAGGTAGGCGTCCTCGCAGGCCTCCGCCTCCTGCACCCCGGCCCGCAGCACCTCGCGGGCCTCCTCCACCTCGCCGCGCTCGGCCAACAGGGTGCCGCGCAACAGCAGCAGGCGGGCCTGCACCGGGCCGCGCAGGGCGGCGCCCTGCAGCAGCTGCAGGCACTGTTCGGTCTGCTCCAGCGCGCGCTCACCGTCGCCGAGCATGGCCAGCAGGTGGATGTGATCGACGCTGAGCAGGGCCTCGAACAGCACGCTGCCGCGTTGGCGCGCCAGGCGCAGGCCCTCGTGGCTGTGCTGCTGGGCGCTGACCAGGTCGAGCTCGGCCAGGGCCTGCTGGGCCAGGGCCTGGTGGCAGAGGAGGTGCTGCGACCAGGCCGCCTCGTGCAGCACCTGCAGCGCCTCCAGGCAGTGCTGGCGGGCGCTGGCCTGGCCGCGCTGGCGCTGCAGCACGCCCTGCACCGCCTGGTACTGGGCGATCAGCTGGCGCTGGCGGCGCGCGTCCGGCTGCGGCAGGAAGCGGCCGAGCTCGGCGCTGCAGGCCTCGGCCTCGTCGAGGCGGGCGCAGATGATCAGCGCCCAGGCCTGCAGCATGATCAGCCGCGGCGTACCGTTGAACAGGCCGGCCGGCAGCTCGTCGCGCCAGTGCAGGAATTGCGCGACGCTGTGGCCGATCAGCAGCTGGTCCTGGCCGTAGCGCTGCAGGTAGTTGGCCGCCACGTCCGGCTGCTCGGCCCACAGCGCGTGCTCCACCGCCTCGCGCACGGCGCCCTGGTTGGCGAACCACTGGCAGGCACGGATATGCGCCTGCAGCGGTGGCTGGCCGCCGGGCAGGCGCTTGAGCAGGGTGGCCAGCGGGCGCCACAGGCGGAACCACTCGCCGCAGCTGTCCAGGCCGTGGAGGAACAGCTGGCGCTGGCGCAGCTGTTCCAGCATCCCGGCGCCGTCGCACTCCTCCAGCAGGTGCTCGCACAGGGCGGCGCAGAAGCGCGGCATGTGCGCCAGCACGGACAGCGCATGCAGCAGCGGCGGCGGCAGGCCGGCCAGCACTTCGCGCTGCAGGTAGTCGAGCAGCAGCGGGGTGCCGGCGGCCAGGCGCGGGGGCAGGTTGTCGGCGTGGCCGCCGATCAGCAGCAGGCAGATGCCGGCCGGCCAGCCCTCGCTGTGTTGCAGCAGCTGCTCGGCCAGTTCCTCGGGCAGGCTCTGCTGGCGCTGTTGCAGCAGGCGCTCGAGCTCCTCGCGGTCGAGCGCCAGGTCGTGGGCGTCGAGCTCCAGCAGGTCGCCCTGCAGCAGCAGGCGCGGCAGGTTCCAGGCCGGCCGGCGGCGCCCGCCGATCCACCAGCGCAGGGTGTGCGGGGCGCGTTCGAGCAGGCGGTCGAGGCAGGCATCCAGCTCGGCGCAGGGCTGCCGCGGGTAGTCGTCGAGGATGATCCACAGCGGCTGCTCGATGCGCCCGAGCAGCAGGCCGAGCTCGGCGCAGGGCTCGCCGTCGCCGTGGTTCAGCTGCAGGGCGGCGGCCAGGCGGGCGAGCAGCTCGGTGGGGCTGTGCGGGTGGCCGAGCAGGTCCAGCCAGACCACCCGGGTGCCGGGCGGCGCCTGGCGCGCGCATTCGCCGAGCAGCACGCTCTTGCCGAAACCGGCGGGGGCGCAGACCAGGGTCAGGCGGCTGTCGCCGGGCAGCAGGCTGCGGGTCAGCCGCGGGCGGGCGATGTGCGCCGCCGGCAGGCGCGGCAGCGCGGGGTCGGCCTGGCCTGGCGGCATGGCGCTGTGCAGGGCGCGTACCTGGTCGTGCATGGTCGTGGCCTCGGCTCTGTTTTTGTCGTTATGGGTCGAGCGATGCAGCGATCTTATCCAATAGCCGCTCGGTGTGGCCGGCGCTTATGACGCGTCATAAAAAAGGCGACCCTAGGGTCGCCTGAAGGCTGGAGCAGCGTTGCGATGAGACTCAGCGGATGCCGGCGTTGCGCAGGGCGGCCGGGGTGAAGTCGACGGCGCTGGCCTGGATGCCGTACTGCACGGAGAACTCCTCCTCGTTGGACAGGCCGATGGCGATGTAGCGCCCGGCGATGATGTCGTAGAGGGCCTCGAAGGCGTAGGTCGGCACCTGGCGGTCGTACTGCTGCATGAGCATGGCCTGCCCCACGCGCCACAGCTGGCCGCGGCCGTCGTACAGCTCGGAGGCGGCGATCTGCCAGCTGTCCTCGTCGATAAAGAAGCGGCGCTTGGCGTAGATGTTGCGCTCGCCGGCCCGCAGCGTGGCCTCCACTTCCCAGACCCGGTGCAGCTCGTAGCGCGCCAGCGCCTGATCGGTATGGCCGGCCTTGAGGATGTCGGCGTACTTCAGCTTGGGCGAGGCGATGCGGTAGTTGTTGTAGGGGATGTACAGCTCGCGCTTGCCGACCAGCTTCCAGTCGTAGCGGTCGGGGGCGCCGTTGAACATGTCGAAGTTGTCCGAGGTGCGCATGCCGTCGGCGGCCGTGCCCGGGCCGTCGTAGGCCACCTGCGGGGCGCGCCTCACGCGGCGCTGGCCGGCGTTGTACAGCCAGGCCATGCGCGGCTCCCTGATCTGGTCCAGGGAGTCGTGCACCAGCAGCACGTTGCCGGCCAGGCGCGCCGGGGCGGTGACCCGTTGCTTGAAGAACAGCAGGGCGTTCTCCGCCTTCTTCGCGTCTAGCCCCTTGATGTCGGTGGGGTAGGCCACCTCGTCCTCGAAGTGCACCAGGCTGTAGCTGCCGTTGGTCTGCGGCGCGGCCTGCACGATGTGGCGCTGCAGGTTGCCGCCGCGATAGCGGGTGATGTGGTTCCAGATCACTTCCAGGCCGTTCTGCGGAAGGGGGAAGGCGTAGTAGCGGCTCGCGGCGAAGCCGGTGAGGCCGTTGCCGCCCTCGATCAGGCGGGTGTTCAGCGCGCTCTGCCTGGCCGCCTCGGCGACTTCCTGGGGCACCGCGGTGCTGCGGTGGCTGGGGTAGACCGGCAGCTTGAAGGTCTCCGGGTAGCGCTTGAGCAGGGCGAGCTGCCCTTCGGAGAGCTTGTCGCGGTATTGCTCCAGGTTCTGCGCGGTGATGGTGAACAGCGGTTGTTCGCCGGCGAAGGGGTCTTCGAGGAAGCCGCCGGGCAGCGCGGTGGCCGCGTCTCTCGGCAGGCCGCCGGTCCAGGCCGGGATGCTGCCGTCGGCATTGCCGGCCTTCTCGCCGCCCAGCGGGGTCAGGCTGGCGCCCAGCTTGGCGGCCTCTTCCGGCGCGACGGCGGCGAGCACCGGGCCGGCCAGCAGGGACAGGGTAAGGGCGGTGAGCAATCTTGTTGTTTTCATGGTGGCCGGTTCCCTTAGAAGTTGACGCCGAAGCTGAGGGCGAGGAAGTCGCGATCGACGCTCGCGTTGTAATCGCCGCCGAAGAAGTCGGTGTAGGACAGGCTGGCGGTGTAGGTATTGAGGTAGTCGGCGTCGAGGCCGACGCTGATGGCCTTGGCGCCCTCGTTGAACACTGGGCCGTAGCCGTCGACGTCGTGCGACCAGGCGAGGTTCGGCTTGAGGTTGATGCCGGCGAACAGGTTGCTGTACTCCAGGATGGCGCGCGTGCGGTAACCCCAGGAGGTGTTGGTGTAGAAGCCGTGGGTGCCGTATTCGCGCAGCGCGGCCAGGTTGGAGGCGCTGCTGCCGTGCGGCGAGCCGAAGATCGAGTCGCGGCCGTAGGCCACCTCGTCGCGGCTCTCCAGGCCGCCGATGCTGGTCAGGCCGAGTTCGCCGACCAGGGTCAGGCGCGAGGCGCCGAGCACCTGGTCGAAGAAGTGGGTGAGGCTGGTCTGCGCCTGGGTGACTTCCTTGCGGTTGTAGCCCTTGAGGTACTGGTCGCCCTGGGCCATCGCGGCGGCCACGCCGGCGGCGCCGCCACCCGCGGCGGCGAAGGCGCCGGCCGGCACCCGGGCCAGCTTGCCGGTCATGTCGGTGCCGTTGATCTGCAGCGGCATGTTCGGCCGGTAGCTGAGCTCGCCGGCCCAGGCGGTGCCGGTGGGCAGGGTGGTGGAGAAGCTCAGGCCGTACAGGCGGATGTCCTCGGGATACTCGGCGAAGTAGCGCCCGGTGCCGAGCAGGATCGGCTGGGCCAGCGCGCCGCCGGCGGTGGTGAAGGCGTTCTGGATGTCGGTCGCGGAGCCGGTGGCGAAGCTGACGTTGGGCGTGCGGCTGTGGTAGTTGAGGAAGTAGGCGGCGTACTCGGTCTCGTCGCCCAGCCAGCGCAGGGCCATGCCCCATTGGCCGGAGTCGCGGGCGTCGCGGTCGCCGCCGCGCGGCACGACCAGGCCCTCGTCGAGCACCGTCACGCCGCGGCTGGCGAGCAGCGCGCCCATGCCCTGCAGGGCGCTCACCGTGGTCGCGTCGAGGATGGTGTTGTTGGTGTCGCAGCCATCGGCCAGCACGTCGCTGCTGGCGAAGAAGGTGCCGCAGTTGTCGGCCACCGTCTGATCCCACTCCAGCTGATAGAACAGCTCGGCCGAGAGCTGGTCGGTGATGGTCTGCGAGAGGTAGAACATGTTGACCGGGATCAGGCCCTCCTTGATCTCCGCGCCGGGGCGGCGCAGGGCGGCGGCATCGACCGGGTTGATGGCGTTGATGCTGTTGCCGATGAAGGTGCTCTCGCCCCAGCTCACCACCTGCTTGCCCAGGCGCACCGAGCCGGGCATCTCGCCGATGGCGTAGTTGTGGTAGACGAAGGCGTCGAGGATCTCCGCGCCCGAGGCCTGCGCCGCCTGTTTGCGGTTGTGATCGTCGATGTCCTTGAACAGGCGGCTCTCGTCCTTCAGCTCGAAGTCGTACCAGTACTTGCCGCGCACGAATACGCCGCTGTCGCCATAGCTCAGCTGCAGGTCGTGGATGCCCTTGAAGATCTTCGAGAAGGTCTCGCCCTTCTTGAAGTTGAGGCGGCCGTCGTCACCGGTCTGGGTGAAGCCGCTGCCGCCATTGGCGGAGCCGATCAGGTCCGGGTCGGCGCTACGCATCGACCAGCTGGCGCCGACCGAGAGCGACGAGTCGAGCTGGGCGTCGATCTCGCCGATATTGAAGTTGATGGCCTGGGCCGGGGCGGCGGAACCCAGGGCGATGGCCAGGGTGAGGGTGTGCGGCTGGAAGATTCCGGGCCTTTTTATTCTTGTCATGAGGCTCTCCGTGGGTGGGTGCAACTGGCAGCACCCTAACCAGCGGATGACAGGCGCATAAGCGCACCAAGGACGTATTCGCCCTGTCGCTCGAAGGTATGAATGGCCCGCCGTGGCGGGCCTCGCGCGGGGCTAGAAGCCCCGTGAATGGTCGATCATCGATCTGACCGAGGATGGCGGGTCATTGCCTGCTGATCAGCGGGCAGACGATCAGCTGATAGCAGAACACCGTGCCCTGGGCGGGCTCGAAGGACTCGCCGGCTATGCTCGGCAGCTCGTCGTGGCGGGGGCTGCCGGCGCAGCCGCTTAGGGCGCACAGCAACAGGAAGGCGAGGGCGGGGCGCATATTGAAATCCTTTTCAATCGACGGGGCGCGGATTGTACGGCAAGTGAGCACATCTGGACGGGCCTGATCGACATTCCCGGCGCCCGTCCGGCCGCTGCCGCTCCGGTGCGCCGCGAAGGGGCTAGAGTGATGGAGCCCCGCTGTCGCCATGCGAGTCGTACCATGCCCGCGAGAGTCCTGCCGATCCTGTTGCTCCTGTTGTTGGCCATGCGCTTCGCCCAGGCCGAAGTCTTCATGGTCTACGGCTCCCACGATGGCTTTCCCAAGTACTACGAGGAGAACGGTACGGCCAAGGGCATAGTGGTGGACATCACCCGCCAGTGCCTGGACGAGATGCAGCTGCCTTACCGAATCCAGCTGCTGCCCTGGGCGCGCGCCTACAGCCTGAGCGAGCGCGGCGGCGGCGCGGTCATCGGCCTGTCCAAGAGCCAGGAGCGCCTGGCCCTGTTCGACTTCTCCGAGCCGATCTTCACCGAGCGCGTCGTGCTGGTGGTCAAGCAGGGCCGGGAGTTCCCCTACCGGGGCATCGCCGACCTCAAGGGCAGGCTGGTCGGCGTGACCACCGGTACCAGCTATGGCACCGCCTTCGACCAGGCGGTGAACGATGGCGCCCTGACCCTGGTCGGCTTCAACGACACCCGCAGCGGCCTGGCCATGCTCCATCACGAGCGCATCGACGCCATCCTCATGGGCTCCAGCGTGGATATCGGCAAGCTGGCGGCGGGCAGTCCGAGCCTGCAGGGCAGTGCCTTCGGCGTCCTGCCGGTACCCTTCAAGACCGACAGCAAGTACATGGGCATCGCCAAGTCGCTGCGCATGGGCTGGTTCCTCGAACGCTTCGACCAGTGCCTGCAACGCGGCTATGCCTCGGGCGAGTTCGAGGCCATTGTCTACCAGTACAGCAACTGAACGGCGGCGCCGTAGCTAGGCCGCCGTGCTTGCTGGTGCTGGGCGTCTACATGGCGCCGTTGTGCCCACGGCAGTGAGGATCGCGCCTAGCGGGGGGGGGCAGGCGCATGGGATGCATGGCCTTAAGCTCGACTCGGCGAGCGCTTCAGGCCACGCTCAGAGGGAAATTTCAACCTTGTCGATCTTCCAGCCGTTCTCGTCAACGAGCCAGACGTTCTGTGTCTCCGGCTCCGTCGAAGTGTTGCCGCAGATATCAGTCTGGCTGTAGACCAGATGAGCCGTGTCGCCAGCGACGGTTTCTTGCTCTAGGTGAATCTCTTTGCACCGGGCGACCGACTTGGATACATCGAGATAGAGTCGAACCACATCCTCTTTTGTCTTGCTCGTTGCCTTCATGAGGCTGAGGATCTTGGCGTCAAGCTCGCGGTTCTTTCGCGATGAGTAGAAGCGAGCATCCTCTTCGAGGGTGGTGATACCGGCGGCGGTGCTCTCGTTATAGCGCTCGTAGAATGCGCTTGGGCTTTCTTCGTTTTGGCATCCTGTAACAGAAGCAAGCAATGTCAGCATGAAGAGGTGGCGCATGGTTGTTCTCCCTGGCGTTTGGTGAAGGGCTACGTCTGGCCCGCTCCGCGTGAACATGACGAGCGACTGAGTGCCCTGCCCGGTTCAGCTCTCGATAATGTCTGTTACCTCCCTTGCCGTCCCGTCTGAATCCCGCCCCGGTTCATCCTGTTACATGTCGGGCACCGATATATGACGTCGTACTCACCATCCACTGGCGACTCTTCCATTGCGTAAGCCATCAGCCGGCTGCACTGCTCGCACCAGCGGGCCCTGTTCTTCTTCAGATAGAAATAGGCCGCGCCGAAAGCGAAGATCGAGAGGCATAGAATTTCGACGATCCCTAGCGAGCCGCCATGGCGCCAGGAGAAGTAGCCCGCGAAGCAGCAGGCGGCCACGGCGCCGACCTCGATAATGTCTTCCCTGAGCACGAAGGTCAGTTTCATAAGGTCAGTCGATTCGCCAATCGGGTTCAGTCGGCAGGCGGTTCAGCTTTCGGCTCGCGACAGGAGCCGTGGTGAATGCCAGGTCAGGCGCGCAATTCCTTGACCATAAAGGCTGATGAACTGGGGCACAACCCGGAGAACTGGCTGCTTGCGGCGATAGCGGCGGGGGCCTCCAAACGGTTGGCAACCTGGTAGCCATGCGCCGCGAAGTACTGTTGCGCCGTGGTGGTCAGCAGGTAGAGGGCGCTGACACCCAAGGCGGCCGCCTGCTGCTCGGCATGGCGGACCAGGGACGAACCCAGGCCCTTGCCCCGTTCGGACTCCGCGACCGCCAAGGAGCGCAGCAAGGCGGCCGCGCCAAACACCTGGAGGCCCACGACCCCCAGAGGCCGCTGCGCGGAGCCCGCAACAAACAGCAGGACTTCGGTGCCAGCCTCCAGGTCCGAGGTCGGTAGATCGTTGTGCTGCAGTAGTGCGCCAATGTGGCTATTGAAGGGTGTGGATCTCATGGCATCTGACGCCTGGTAAAGGGATGGCGTGGAGCGCGCAGCGACTAAGAACCGGCATGTGCAGGCCGTGGCGGCCGGTAAGCCATCTTCATATAGACATCGCCGCGCGCGAGCTCGTCCAGCATCTGTGCCAGGCGCTTCTGCTGTGTTCCGGGCATCTTCGCTCTGGTGATCCATCCAATGTAGTCATTGCGTTGGTAAGGCGGCCGAGAGGCGTAGGCAGCTTCCAGCCCTGCGGCTTTCAGCGCCGCGCCTACGAACTCAGGCATTGGATGGAGGGGGCGTTTCAGGCGGGATGCGGAGTCATCCATGGTCGTCTCCAAGCGGTACCGGCTTCAGTGAACTCGACTATTCATGCTGGAGAATGTTGATGAGCCTGCCTAGCGGGTCCCTGACATAGAACCGGCGAACTCCCCAGGGCTCACTGACGGGGCCATACTCCGTGGGAATCTCACCCTTTTGCACTCGCCGCCATGCCTCATCGAGATCGTCCACCTCGATGGACAGATCCGGCACCGGCGTGCCGGAGCCCCCTTGGCTCGCGAAGCTGACCTGCACCGCCATTTCGCTGGCGCCGGCATAGGTACGAATCCAGCCATGATCCATGACCAGTTCAAGGCCTAGGATATCCCGGTAGAAGCCATCCACCGCCGATGGTTCGGGCGCCGCAATGTTGGCAATGATTCGCTTGACTCTCATATGCCCTCCGGTGGCACTTGTGCTGCCGACAGCATTTCTGGGGGCCCGGCTAGGCGGAGTGCGGACTCAATTGACCTTGCTCCACCCGGGAAGATGCAGCGCCTGTTCGAGCCATGACCTTATCAATGGTTCGTCGAACTCGGACTCATCGTGCACGTCGATGCGCCGTCCCTGTGTGTATCCGCTATTCCACGGGCCTGACATTTTCGCTACCGGCGGCTCGGGATTGAGTTCCGTTCCGGCAATAAAGCCGATCCCGACCTTATCCTTGAACGACCAGATCGCGACGATCCATCCCTGATCTGGCGTGCCATAGAAGGGAATGCCGAGCGGTTGCGAAGGCTTCCGCCACTTGATCCCTCTCCGCACATTGGGAACGATCTCCTCAATCAATCCGTCCATGCGCTCTACAATCGGTCGGTGTTCGGGCTTCACGCCCGCGATCCAAGCCTGTACACCCGCCGCGCCATCCCTTTCATCGCTCATTTTCACAGCTCCATGTCAAAGTTATCGACCATCTAACCTCTGAGGTAGGCCTAGCCATAAAGTGGCTTCGGCTTGAAACACTACATAGCCGCCATGGCCTCGACCTCGAGTTTCCACTTGGGGTCGAGCAACTGGCAACAAACAACGGTGGAGGACGGCTCATAGGCCCCCAAGTGCTTGATGCGCATACGTACGTTGGCCTCGTCGTATTTGGGGTCGGCGAGGTAAGTGCGCAGAGAGACTAGGTGACTCATGTCCATTCCAGCGGAATGCAGCAGAGTGCGAATGTGCCCCCAGATAATCTCGGCCTGCTCTTCGAATGACTCTGGCATGGTTACGCCGTCTGCCATATAGCCATTGAGGCCGCTGATGATAAGTAGCCGAGAGTCACCGCGAATCTCGGTGGCATGACTATAGCAGCGATATTGCGGGAACAGGGCTGCGGGGTTGTGCTTGATTATGGGCATTGCATGTTTCTCCTGCGAGTCACGAAGATGCCTGGATCAATCTGACGCCTGGTTAGATAAGTTGCAGCTCCATGAAAACGCTGTTCGGGTCTGGTCTATAGCTGCCAAAGGCGCCGCAGTATGTGAAGCCATGCTTCAGATACAGGCGTCGCGCCGGCTCGAAGAACTCCATTGAGCCGGTTTCTAGCTTTAGAGAATGGTACCCGCGGTGCTTGGCGGTGATTATTATGTGATCTAGTATCTCTGACCCGAACCCTTTCCCTCTGCAAGAGCTGCAAATCCGCATGGATTTAATTTCTCCGCTGTGCGGGTCTATTTCTTTCAGGGCGCCGCAGCCAATCAGGGTTCTATTGTCGTAGGCGGACCAGAAAGTAATTTCTGGCGCCTTAAGCCCGCTTATATCTAGTGCGTGCTTGCTTTCTGGTGGCGAGACGGCCCGCATATCCTTTATGTGATCTTCCAGAAAGGATGTGATTTCTGAGCTTTCGAGGTTGTCGATTTGAATTTCCATATTCGAGCCATCTCCTTGCTTGGCGATTAGTCTAAGGGGTGGGCCTCGGCCCGCCCGAGTGAGCGACTTGAGCCAATTGTTATGTAGCGCTCGTTGCGTTCAAGAATTCAATGGTTGCGATGTAAGTTAGTACGAATAGCGGGATGTTTGATAGGGCAAACAGTAAGAATCTGATTTCAATTTTATTTATTAGTGCCTGTAGCAGGCTATGCGCAACTCTTAGGAGGACGTACATCCAGGCAAAAAGCAAGCATGCCTGAGACTGAGTGCCTAGCAAGGATAGAGAGATTGCTAGCGCATAGAATACTGTTGGCTGTTCCAGTAAGTGGTTGTAGTTATCAGCTTTCCAGCGTACATGCGGAGGAAGCAAAGACATCTGCTCACCTCGTGGGGCGTTTGGATCAGGTTTCATGCGCGCGGCACGTATAGCAGGCAGCCGCGTAGCGTACATCCATAACCACATCACCATCGTCCACGCAACCAGTGCGATAACTGGACCAATTAATTGCACTGATGTTGTCATGGAAGTCTCCGTATTTTTCAGAAAGGTTTAGTGATGCATAGCGTTGGACGTAACCGGCTGACGAAAAGTTCAGCTTTTTGGCAGTCCGGTTGAAGGACTTGTTATGCATCGTTCTTTGGCTCAACTTTCCATGTCATGCGATTACGCGACCCTCCTTCCACCTCAAAGTGCTGAACTCGACACCGCTTGTCTGCAGGGTGCTCCACGATGGCCACATGATCCAGCGATAGATCTTTGGCAATGATGTAGCAAAATCGCCCCATGTATGGTTTGCCGACCAAGTGATCACAGTCACCGTACTCAGCGCCGCAGATTGAGCATTCTTGCTTTCCCACAATCATTCCAGAACTAATGAACACTTGAGGCGGAAATACAAGATGCTCTATCGCCTCTAACTTCCGGTTGTGTTCTACGAGGTGTGCAAATCCAGCGTGTGCACGAACTGCATCAACCGAAGCCATCTGAGCCGTAACCAATTCGTCCCATGCAGCATCTGGTTTGCCCTCTTTCAACAACAGCCACATCCTTAGTTCCGCGACCAGAGCCGATGAGACACAAGTGCACCCAAGCAATAGGTTCGCATAATCTTCATTTTCATTCTCGATGGCAGTCGCCATTTCGGAGGAAATTGACTCACGAAATGCCATTAGGTTTTCAATGGCTTCCTGTTGCAAGGTGCTGTCTCTGGCAATAGAGAGAAATACTTCGGCTTCTTTTACCTTGGTGTTGAACGTGGAAATGAACGGGGAAAGATTGTTATTCATCTGAAGCGGTCCTAATGACTTCCGGCAAATCCTTCAATCCCTCTGGCGGACCTTTGTAAGTTACCTTCTTGCAGACTTTGCTTTTTGTTCGCTCTACCACAATATCCATTTGCACCTGATTTTCACCGCTCATGCCCTTAAAGAAATCGGTGGCATAGTTTGCAATGACGCTAAGCGCAACTGATAAATAGGAGGCGTTTTGCGAGAGCACACCGGCAGACACAAACAGCGTTGGAGCCACCCACTCGAAGGCATTGTTTTGGATATAGGAAGGGCGTTGCTCCTTGGAAAGCAATTCGTCTAATGGAACATTAGATGTTCTCAATAGCGTCCTGACAGTCGCGCTTTCAGAAACCTGGCGAAAGGTGGAAATATCGGACGCCGTTTCAAAGTTGGACGGGAGCAAAGCCAACCCAGTCGGACTGAGGCAACCTAAGTCGCTAATCCGCTGACGAACGTCGATGTATTCAGAGATGGTTGTAGTCATAGCGTGGGGCAACCTTGAGATGCATAACTAGTGTTTATGCGACATGCCTATGGCTAGGTTTTCGGCAGTCGAAGCAGAAGCGAGGGGCATGCGGATTTCCTTCTCCGTGCAGGGGATGATCGCAGTCTGCCCGAGGGACATAGCGGCCTCAAGCGGGGTGGGTGTCCTATAAACAGTGGGGTAGGAGGTCAGCGAGAGGCTGACAAACGGTTGCGGCAAAGGCGCGACTCCCGTGGCTTTGCGGTATACTGCGCCGCCTCCGGGCCACCCTGGCCCGTACCCTCCCATGACAAGCCACGCCGATTGCGTGGCTTGTTGGTTTTTGTCGCGCCACAAGGCGCCCGAATATGAGGCATGACGATGAGCGCACTGGTTGGCGTGATCATGGGTTCCAAGTCCGACTGGAGCACCCTGAGCCACACCGCTGAGATGCTGGACAAGCTGGACATTCCCTACGAAGTGCAGGTGGTGTCCGCTCACCGCACCCCGGATCTGCTGTTCCAGTATGCGGAGCAGGCTGAGGGGCGCGGCATCCAGGTGATCATCGCCGGCGCCGGTGGCGCCGCCCACCTGCCGGGCATGTGCGCGGCCAAGACCCATCTGCCGGTGCTGGGTGTGCCGGTGCAGTCCGCCGTGCTTTCCGGCGTCGACTCGCTGCTGTCTATAGTGCAGATGCCAGCCGGCATTCCGGTGGCCACCCTGGCCATCGGCAAGGCCGGTGCGGTCAATGCCGCGCTGCTCGCCGCGAGCATCCTCGGCCACCAGCACCCGCAATTCCACGCCAAGCTCAAGCAGTTCCGCGACGAGCAGACCCAGACCGTGCTGGACAATCCCGACCCCCGCTCCTGACTGGAATGATGAGATGAAGATCGGCGTAATCGGTGGCGGCCAGCTGGGCCGCATGATGGCCCTGGCGGGCACTCCGCTGGGCATGGACTTCGCCTTCCTCGACCCGGCGCCGGATGCCTGCGCCCAGGCGCTCGGCGAGCATATCCGCGCCGACTACGGCGATCAGGATCATCTGCGCCAGCTGGCCGACGAGGTCGACCTGGTGACCTTCGAGTTCGAGAGCGTGCCGGCCGAGACCGTGGCCTTCCTCTCCCAGTTCGTGCCGGTCTACCCGAGTGCCGAGGCGCTGCGCATCGCCCGCGACCGCTGGTTCGAGAAGTCGATGTTCAAGGAGCTGGGCATTCCCACGCCGGAGTTCGCCGACGTGCAGAGCCAGGCCGACCTGGACGCCGCCGTGGCCGCCATCGGCCTGCCGGCGGTGCTGAAGACCCGCACCCTGGGTTACGACGGCAAGGGCCAGAAGGTGCTGCGCAAGGCGCAGGACGTGCAGGGCGCCTTTGCCGAACTGGGCAGCGTGCCGTGCATCCTCGAAGGCTTCGTGCCTTTCACCGGCGAGGTGTCGCTGGTGGCAGTGCGCGCCCGTGACGGCGAGACGCGCTTCTACCCGCTGGTGCACAACACCCATGTCGGCGGCATCCTCAACCTGTCGGTGGCCAGCAGTGCCCATCCGCTGCAGGCCCTGGCCGAGGACTATGTCGGTCGGGTGCTGAACAAGCTCGACTACGTCGGCGTGCTGGCCTTCGAGTTCTTCGAGGTGGACGGCGGCCTCAAGGCCAACGAGATCGCCCCGCGCGTGCACAACTCCGGGCACTGGACCATCGAAGGCGCCGAGTGCAGCCAGTTCGAGAACCACCTGCGCGCGGTGGCCGGCCTGCCGCTGGGCTCCACCGCCAAGGTCGGCGAGAGCGCCATGCTCAACTTCATCGGCGCGGTGCCGCCGGTGGACAAGGTCGTCGCCATCGCCGACTGCCACCTGCACCACTATGGCAAAGCGTTCAAGGCCGGGCGCAAGGTCGGCCACGCCACCCTGCGCTGCCAGGACATGGCGACCCTGCAGGCGCGCATCGCCGAGGTCGAGGCGCTGATCCGGGGCTGAGCCCGCGCGGCTCGTGTCGGTCACAACAGGGCGTGCCGGGTGCACGCCCTGTTGGTTTTCAAGGAGCACGCCGTGAGCCTCATCGCCACTCTGTTCTTCGGCCTGCTGGTTGTGCGTTTCATCAAGTCCGGCGCCGACGGCATGGGCTGGAGCATGACCATTGTGCTCGGCATCGGCGGCTCCATCGCCGCCACCTACGGCGGCCAGGCTCTGGGCATCTACCAGGCCGAGCAGGCGGCCGGTTTCGTCGGTGCCGTGGCCGGTGCGGTGTGCCCTATGGCGCGCTGAAGAAAGGCTGAGGGCGCGGGTTACACTGCGCCCTCGTCCCGTCTACGGAGTTGCCATGTCACGCCTGTTCGCCCTCACCCTGCTGTTCTGCTGCGCCCTGGCCTGTGCCGAGCCGGCCGAGTTGGACTGGCCGGAACTGATGCCGGCCGAGGACCGCGCGGCCCTGGAGGCCATGTCGGAAATCAGCCACGAGGGTCTCGAGGCGGCCGGCGACTTCGCCGCGGGGCTCAGGCAGGCCGAGGGGCTGCCTGAGGTGATGTACTCGAAGAAGACGGTGGCGCGCCTGGACGGCCAGAGCGTTCGCCTCGGCGGCTATCCGGTGCCCCTGGAGAGCGACGCCGAGGGGCGCAGCACCCTGCTGTTCTTGGTGCCCTACCCGGGGGCCTGCATCCATGTGCCGCCGCCGCCGCCGAACCAGATAGTGCTGGTGCGCTATCCCGAGGGCATCGCCCTGGAGGATATCTACACGCCGCTGTGGGTCGACGGCACCCTGCGCGTGGAGGCGGTCGACAACGACCTGGCCGAGGCCTCCTATGCCCTAGACGCCGCCAGCGTGCGCCCGGTCGACGAGGACGATCTCTAGCTCAGTCCCTCCGAGCTTGAGCGAACCCCGATTCGGGACAGCGGCCGCCGCTTGACTATCCTTCTGGCAGGGCCACCCCGCCGAGGCGGGAGGTGGCGGGGGGAAGCGCCGATGCGTTCAATCATGCAGTCGAGGCATGTGCGGTTTTGCCGGCTGGCCGCTGGCGTTGCCTCGCTGTCCGCCGTTCTGCAGGTGCAGGCCTGCGAGTACGCGGTGGCCGTGGAGACGCAGTCCTACAGGCCCTATTTCAGCATGGAGAGCGGCCGCTACGAGGGCTATGCCCGCGAGCTGCTGGATGCCTTCGCCGTGACACTCGGTTGTCAGTTCAGCTACCGCCCCCTGCCGATCAAGCGCGCCCATGGCGGTTTCCTGGCCGGGCAGCTGGACTTCCGCTTCCCCGACAATCCCGCCTGGAATGCGGAGCTGAAGAAGGGTTTCGGCGTCCACTACAGCGCCCCGGTCATCGACTTCATCGACGGCCTGCTGGTGTTGCCGCAGCATGTCGGCCGTGGCCAGGGCGCGATTCGCGAGCTGGGCACGCTGCTCGGCTTCACCCCGGCGAGCTACGAGCAGGCCATCGCCAGCGGCGCGATCACCCTGCGCCAGGTGCACAACACCCGCTCCCTGTTGCAGATGGGCCTGCTGGGGCGGGTGGACGCCGTCTATCTCAACCCGGTGGTGGCCCGCCAGGCGCTGGCCGAGATGGGGCGCCCGCAGGCGCTGCGCTTCGACCCCGCGCTGCCGTACCTGTCCGATCACTATTACCTGTCGAGCCTGCGCCACCCGGAGCTGCTGCAGCGCTTCAATGCCTTCCTGCGCGACAGCGGCGAGCTGCAGCGCGCCCTGCGGCGCAAATACGATCTGTGAGAGGCCGGCCCGCGAGGTGCGGGCCGGCATCGTTCATTTGCCGTACAGCTCGTTGGGCAGCCAGGTGATCAGTTCCGGCCAGAGGTAGGCGATCACCAGCATCAGCAACTGGATGCCGATGAAGGGCACCACGCCCTTGTACATCACCATGGTCGGTACCGACTTGGGCGTGACCCCGCGCAGGTAGAACAGCGAGAAGCCGAACGGCGGGGTGAGGAAGGAGGTCTGCAGGTTCATCGCGATCATCACGCCCAGCCAGACCGGGTCCAGGCCCATGGCCAGCAGCACGGGACCGACGATCGGTACCACGACGAAGGTGATCTCGATGAAGTCGAGGATGAAGCCGAGCAGGAAGATCACCAGCATCACCAGGGCGAAAGCGCCGAGCACGCCGCCGGGCAACTGGGCGAACACGTCCTCGATCAGCACCTCGCCGCCGAAGCCACGGAACACCAGGGAGAACAGCGAGGCGCCGATCAGGATGAGGAACACCATGGCGCTGATCTCGGTGGTGCCGTAGGCCACTTCCTTGAGCTGGGCGAAACTCAGCTTGCGCTTGCCCAGGGCCAGCAGCATGGCACCGACCGCACCGAGGGCGGCGGCCTCGGTGGGGGTGGCGTATCCGGCGAGGATCGAGCCGAGCACGGCGGCGATCAGCACCAGCGGCGGCACCAGGGCGGCGAACAGCTTGCCCCATTCGATCGGGCCCAGCTCCTCCTGCGGTAGTGCCGGCATCTTCTTTGGCTGGGTGAAGGCGACGAAGATCAGGTAGAGGATGTACAGGCCGACCAGCAGCAGGCCGGGAATCAGCGCGCCGACGAACAGGTCGCCGACCGACACGGTCTTGGGCGAGAAGATGCCCATCTTCAGCTGGGCCTGGGAGTAGGCGCTGGACATCACGTCGCCGAGCAGCACCAGGATGATCGACGGCGGGATGATCTGCCCCAGGGTGCCGGTGGCGGCCAGGGTGCCGGTGGCCACGGCCGGGTCGTAGCCGCGCCGCAGCATGGTCGGCAGGGCCAGCAGGCCCATGGTCACCACGGTGGCGCCGACGATGCCGGTGCTGGCGGCGAGCAGCGCGCCGACCACGCACACCGAGATCGCCAGGCCGCCGCGCAGGGTGCCGAACAGGCGCGACATGGACTCCAGCAAGTCTTCGGCGACCCGCGACTTCTCCAGCATCACGCCCATGAACACGAACAGCGGCACGGCCAGCATGGTCTGGTTGTTCATGATGCCGAACAGGCGGTTGGGCAAGGCGTGCAGGTAGCCACCGTCGAAGGTGCCGGTGAGCATGCCGATGCCGGCGAACAGCAGGGACACGCCGCCCAGGGTGAAGGCCACCGGGTAGCCGGCCATCAGTGCCAGGCAGATGCTGACGAACAGCAGGATCGCCATCAACTCAGCCATGCTTCACCTCCGGCGCGGGGATCTTGCCGGCCAGCACATAGCCGTGGCGGATCAGCTCGACCAGGCTCTGCAGGATGAGACTGACCGTCAGCACCAGGATGATGCTCTTCTGCAGGTAGACGAAGGCCAGGCCGCCGGATTCGCCGGATTTCTCCAGGGTCGACCAGGAGGCGCTCACGTAGTCCCAGCTGTTCCAGCCGAGGAACAGGCAGAAGGGCAGGAGGAACAGCAGGTTGCCGAGGATCTCCACCAGCGCGCGGCGGCGTGCGGAGAAGTTCTGGTAGAAGATGTCCACGCGCACGTGGCCGCCGCGCTGCAGGGTCCAGGCGGCGGCGCCCATGAACACCAGGGCGTGGGCGTACATCACGGCTTCCTGCAGGGCGGTGGCG
This sequence comes from Pseudomonas sp. CAU 1711, assembly GCF_039888625.1. Taxonomy (NCBI): domain Bacteria; kingdom Pseudomonadati; phylum Pseudomonadota; class Gammaproteobacteria; order Pseudomonadales; family Pseudomonadaceae; genus Pseudomonas; species Pseudomonas sp. CAU 1711. The sequence continues at coordinate 223,296 of NZ_JBDQQT010000005.1, read as the reverse complement.
CCGATGCCGAAGCCGTAGCGCAGCACCACCACGATGGCGGTGCCGAGCACCAGGAACAGGGTCAGCCAGGCGCAGGCGCGGCCGAGCAGGGCGTTCGCCGCGCCAAGCGCGTCGGCGATGCGAAGTAGCGGGGGAGTGGACATCGTGGGTCCTTCTTGTTGTCGGTGCGGGCGAGGCGGGCCGTTCGTGGCGGCCGGGTCGGCGATTCTCGCAGCCGCGGGGCGGCTGCGGCAATCTACCTACGACTTTAGTCGAAGCGTCTAGGCTAGAGAGTCGGTAACCCCTAAGGTTATGGGGCTCAGTTCGACCCGGGCGATCCTCTGGTCAGACCATTTGAACCGCGTCGCCGGTTCCACAACAAGAAATAAGGAGTCTTGCATGAAACGTCGTGACATCCTCGCCGCCGCCGGTGTCGGCCTCGCGGCTACCGCGTTGGCCGGCTGCAACAAGCAGGCCGAGACCAGCTGCGAGCCGCAGCAGGGCGGTGGGGGCGAGACCTTCACCTGGAAGATGGTCACCTCCTGGCCGAAGAACTTCCCCGGTGTCGGCGTCGGCGCCGAGCGTTTCGCCAAGCTGGTCAACGAGATGAGCGGCGGGCGCCTGACCGTCAAGGTCTACGCCGCCGGCGAGCTGGTGCCGGCCCTGGAGGTGTTCGATGCGGTGTCGCGCGGCACCGCCGAGCTGGGCCATGGCGCGCCCTACTACTGGAAGGGCAAGGTGCCGGCCGCGCAGTTCTTCTGCGCCCTGCCGTTCGGCCCGAACGCCGCCGAGATGAACGCCTGGCTGTTCAAGGGCGGCGGCATGCAGCTGTGGGAGGAGGTGTACAAGCCGTTCGGCGTACTGCCGATCCTGTGCGGCTCCACCGGGGTGCAGACCGCCGGCTGGTTCAACAAGGAGATCAACTCGCCGGCCGACTTCCAGGGCCTGAAGATGCGCACCCCGGGCCTGGGCGGCGAGGTGCTGACCAAGATGGGCGGCACCGTGGTCAACCTGCCGGCCGGCGAGATCTTCACCGCCCTGCAGACCGGCGCCATCGACGCCACCGAGTGGATCGGCCCGTACAACGACCTGGCCCTGGGCCTGCACAAGGCAGCCAAGTACTACTACACCCCGGGCTGGCAGGAGCCCAACGTGACCTTCGAGCTGGACGTCAACCTCAAGGCCTGGGAGACCCTGCCGGCCGACCTGCAGGCCATCGTCCGCGCCGCCGCCCGCGACGTCAACGCCGACATGCTCGACGACTACAACGCGCGCAACATGGAGGCCCTGGAGACACTCAAGAGCGAGGGCGTGGAAGTGCGCCGCCTGCCCGACGAGGTGCTGGCCAGGCTCAAGCAGGTGGCCACCGAAGTGGTCGAGGCCAGCGCCGCCGCCGACCCGGCCGCGGCCAAGGTCTACGAGGCGCAGAGCGCCTACTTCAAGCGCCTGCAGGCCTATGCCAAGGTCGCCGAGGAGGATATCTACCAGATCCGTGGCTGATCGGCGGCGCAGTAACGAGAAGGCCGGTGGAGCGATCCACCGGCCTTTTTCATGTCTGCGCCAACCCTCTCGCGGCCATCCGGGCCGTTCGCCCCTCTACGCAACGATTCCGTTCGCCCTCCTGCAAGGGGCGTTTGCTGCTGCCTGAAAGGCCGCGCGGGCACAGCAGGACAGCCGATGGCTGAACGCGCGATGTGTCAGGCGGTGCGGAGCCGAGTCCCCGTCAGGAGGCCGAGTGGAGGTGTCGCGCAGGGGAGCGAGCCGCAAGGATGCGGCGAGAGGCATAACGGGCCAGGGATGGCCCGTGTATGCCGGCCCCCGGAGCGGCGCCGGAAGGAGGGAAGTCTGGCCGCAGGCCAGACCCGGATGTCGGGGTGCCCTTCTTCTTTGGTTACTTTCTTGTTGGGCAAGCAACAAGAAAGTGACTCGCCCGGTGGGGCGAAAACAGAACCATCCGCCAGCACGGAAAGCGGCAAACAGGCCACTAGGGGCACACAATCTTGCCTGCCCTGGTCCTCGCACTGGCGCGAAGCCTCTTCCCCATTACCCCGCAGGCGGGCCTCAGATCGCCTCGCTCCACAGGCTCAGGCGCAGCTCGTGGCTGGCGCCGGGGGCCAGCTCGATGCAGTCGTCCCAGGCGTTGGCCGTCTCGATGCACAGCATGCGCTGCCAGGCGTCCTCGGCGAACTGCGACAGGCGCTGGGCCTTGCCGATCCAGGGGTTCCACAGCACCGCCGAACGCGAGCCCTCGGCCTCCAGCAGGATGCGCCGGTTCCAGCCGGCATCGACCAGGGCCAGGCGCGTCGGCACGTCCAGGTAGATGCGGTCGGTCTCGCCGGCGAAGGCCAGGGCGCCGGCCTGGCGGCGTTCCTGCCAGCCGTCCAGGGTGTCGATGTAGCGGCAGCCGTCCAGGCCCAGCACGCGGCTCTGGCGGATATCGCTGACCGCGAAGTAGCTGTGCAGGGCCTGGCTCAGGTGCAGCGGGGCGTCGTCCAGGTTGCGGCTGTTCAGGCTCAGGTGCAGACGCTGGTCGAGGCGGATGTCCAGGCGCAGCTCGGCGGCATGCGGCCAGTGCGGCAGCGGCTGCTGGCGGGTGTCGCAGAGGAACTGCAACAGCACCGCCTCGCCCTGCTGCTCGATGCCCAGCAGTTGCCAGTCCAGGCCGCGCACGCCACCGTGGGCCGGCGCCTCGCCGAGGCTGTCGTGCAGCGCCTGCACCGGCAGGGGATTGCGCGCCAGGTCGCCGAACCAGGGCCAGCACAGCGGCACGCCACCGCGCACCGCCTGGCCATGCTGGTAGCCGGCCTGCTCGCTGAGCCAGATGATCGGCGGCTGATCGCCGTGCTGGTAATGCAGGACCTGCGCGCCCTGCTGGGCCACCAGCAGTTCGCTGTCGCCCAGGTGCACGCGCCAGCAGGTCAGCTCACCCAGGTCCACTCGTTCGATTTGCGCTTGGCTCATGGCCGGCTCCAGAGGGTCGATGACCCATTTGAGCGCAGCTCGGGGCAAAGGCCAAGGGCCATGCAATATGCCGACACGCGGTCGGCGTATTGCGCGGCTCAGCCGCGGCGCTGGGGAACCGGGCGGGTGCGGCCGCTGCCGTCGATGGCGACGAAGACGAACACCGCCTCGGTGACCTTGCGCCACTCGCTGGACAGCGGGTCCTCGCTCCACACCTCGACCAGCATCTGGATCGAGCTGCGGCCGATCTCCAGCACCTGGGTGTAGAAGGACAGCTGCGCGCCCACCGCCACCGGCACCAGGAAGGCCATGCGGTCGATGGCCACGGTGGCCACCCGGCCGCCGGCGACCCGGCTGGCCATGGCGGTGCCGGCCAGGTCCATCTGCGACACCAGCCAGCCGCCGTAGATGTCGCCGAAGCCGTTGGTCTCGCGCGGTAGGGCGGTGATCTGCAGGGCGAGGTCGCCCTGGGGGATGGGATCTTCCTGTTCGAGTTCGATCATGGCGGGTGCTGCCCCAGATTTTCTTATGATTGGGAGCGGCCAGCGGGCCTGGCTGGCCAGAGGCGCAGTATATAGGGCCGCGCGGCGGCGCACGACCGAGCGCTTGCGCATTTCTGTCGAAGGATAGAGCGAATCTGCGCAATTCCGGGGGCGTTCATGTAATTGTCACAATCCATTCATAGAGTGTTCATGCGGCCTGTCGATACTTGGGCCCGTTCCATCCAACCCCTTCCTGCTAGGAGCAAGGCATGAAACTCAAGCGTTTGATGGCGGCCCTGACCTTCGTCGCCGCTGGCGTAAGCGCCGCTACGGCGGTGGCCGCCGTCGACCCGGCCATCCCCGCCTACGAAAAGACCTCCGGCGTGTCTGGCAACCTGTCCAGCGTCGGCTCCGACACCCTGGCCAACCTGATGACTCTGTGGGCCGAGGAGTACAAGAAGAACTACCCGAATGTGAACATCCAGATTCAGGCCGCCGGTTCTTCCACCGCGCCGCCCGCTCTGACCGAGGGTACCTCCAACCTCGGCCCGATGAGCCGTGAGATGAAGGACAACGAGCTGCAGGCCTTCGAAGAGAAGTTCGGCTACAAGCCGACCGCCATTCCGGTCGCGGTCGACGCCCTGGCCGTGTTCGTGCACAAGGACAATCCGATCAAGTCCCTGGACATGGCTCAGGTCGACGGCATCTTCTCCGCCAACCGCCTGTGCGGTGGCAGCAACATCAAGACCTGGGGCGACCTGGGCCTGAGCGGCGAGTGGGCCGACAAGCCGATCCAGCTGTTCGGTCGCAACTCGGTATCCGGCACCTACGGCTACTTCAAGGAAGCGGCCCTGTGCAAGGGCGACTTCCGCGGTAACGTCAACGAGCAGCCGGGTTCGGCTTCGGTGGTGCAGTCCATCTCCAGCACCGTCAATGCCATCGGCTACTCCGGCGTCGGCTACAAGACCGCCAGCGTGCGGGCCGTGCCGCTGTCGAAGAAGGGCGGTGAAGCTTTCGAGGCCAACGAGGCCAACGCCCTGGCCGGCAAGTACCCGCTGTCGCGCTTCCTGTTCGTCTACGTGAACAAGGAGCCGAACAAGCCGCTGAGCCCGCTGGAAGCCGAGTTCATCAAGCTGGTGCTGTCCAAGCAGGGTCAGGAAGTGGTGCTCAAGGACGGCTACATCCCGCTGCCGCTCAAGGTGATCGAGAAGGCCAAGCAGGACGCCGGTCTCTAAGCCGAGCCGTCTAGGCATAGCGCCGGACTGAGCCCGCCACCCCTCACGGGGCTGGCGGGCTCAGTCGCGTCGTCTCTCTGTAATGTTTCTGTCACAAAGGCTCGCTAAATTGTGCCCTCCTGCACAGTAAGCGGTGCCGCACCCGTGGCGCCCCGAGAAATCCTCATGAATGACCTGGCTAGTAACGGCATGAGCGCGACATCGAACGGGCAGCGAATCGATTTCGATACCCCGGCCCTGCAACGCAAGCGGCGCATCCGTGCCCTCAAGGATCGTCTCGCCCACTGGTATGTGTCCATCGGCGGTCTGGCCGTTCTGGGCACCATCACCCTGATCTTCTTCTACCTCGCCTATGTGGTCGCTCCGATCTTCTCCGGTGCCGAGTTGGAGGCGCGCAAGGCCCAGCAGCCGAGCTGGCTGAACGGCCAGGACGAGGCCCTGTTGCTCTATGTGGAGGAGCAGAACAAGGTGGCCATGCGCCTGGCGCGCAGCGGCCAGGTGCAGTTCTTCGCCCTCAAGGATGGCGCGCCGCTCAATAGCCAGCAGCTGCCGTTGCCGGCCGGCGTCGACATCGTCTCCGTGGGCCAGGATCAACCGGCCAGCCACCGCGTGGCGCTGGGGCTGTCCAACGGCCAGGTGCTGGTATTCGAGCACCGCTACAAGGTCACTTATCCGAACAACGTCAAGACCATCACCCCGGTGCTGGAGTACCCCCTGGGCGAGGTGCCTGTCACCATCGATCCCCAGGGCCGTGCCCTGGAACACGTGACCGTCAGCAAGGGCGAGGACGGCGTGCTGCTGGTCGGCTCGCATGGTGCCGAACTGCAGGTGCTGTCGATCACCCGCGAAGAGAACATGATGACCGGCGAAACCACGATCAGCGAGGAGCGCATCGCGCTGCCGCAGATCGCCGAGCCGATCAAGGCGCTGGTCGTCGACCCGCGCCAGTTGTGGCTGTACGTGATCAATGGCAAGGCCAACGCCGATGTCTTCGATCTGCGCAGCAAGCAACTCAACGGCCGCTACAAGCTGCTGCAGGGCAACGCCGAAGTCACTGTGGTCAGCCCGCTGCTCGGCGGTATCTCGTTGATGATCGGCGACAGTCGCGGTGGCATCGCCCAGTGGTTCATGGTCCGCGACGCCGACGACAAGTCCGCGCTGACCCACATCCGCTCCTTCCAGCAGGGCGATGCGGCGATCACCCAGATCCTCCCCGAGGAGCGCCGCAAGGGCTTCGTCGCCCTCGACGCCGAGGGCAAGCTGGGCATCTTCCACAGCACCGCGCAGCGCACCCTGCTGGTCGAGGCGGTCGCCGAGGGCTCCGCCATCGCCGCCCTGTCGCCGCGTGCCAATCGTATCCTGGTGGAGGCGAACGGCCAGCTGCAGCGCTTCGTGGTCGACAACCCGCACCCGGAGATCTCCTGGAGCTCGCTGTGGAGCAAGGTCTGGTACGAGAGCTACGACGAGCCCAAGTACGTCTGGCAGTCGACTTCGGCCAACAGCGACTTCGAGCCCAAGATGAGCCTGGCGCCGCTGACCTTCGGCACCCTCAAGGCGGCCTTCTACGCCATGTTGCTGGCCGCCCCGCTGGCCATCTGCGCGGCCATCTACACCGCCTACTTCATGGCCCCGGCCATGCGCCGCAAGGTCAAGCCGATGATCGAGCTGATGGAGGCGCTGCCGACGGTGATCCTCGGCTTCTTCGCCGGCCTGTTCCTCGCCCCCTATGTGGAGGGTCATCTGCCGGGTATCTTCAGCCTGCTGCTGCTCACCCCGGTCGGCGTGCTGCTGGCCGCCTATGCCTGGAGCCGCCTGCCGGAGCGCGTCCGTCTAGTGATTCCGGATGGCTGGGAAGCGGCCCTGCTGGTGCCGGTGATCCTGCTGGTCGGCACCTTCTCGCTGAGCATGAGCGGCCACCTGGAGAACTGGTTCTTCGGCGGCGACATGCGCATGTGGATCAGCAACGACTTAGGGATAACCTTCGACCAGCGCAACGCCCTGGTGGTCGGCCTGGCCATGGGCTTCGCGGTGATCCCGAACATCTTCTCGATCGCAGAAGACGCCGTGTTCAGCGTGCCCAAGAGCCTGACCCAGGGTTCCCTGGCCCTCGGTGCCACGCCCTGGCAGACCCTCACCCGGGTGGTGATCCTCACCGCCAGCCCGGGCATCTTCTCCGCCCTGATGATCGGCCTCGGTCGTGCGGTGGGCGAAACCATGATCGTGCTGATGGCCACCGGCAACACGCCGATCATGGAGGTGAATATCTTCGAGGGCCTGCGCACCCTGGCCGCCAACGTGGCGGTGGAAATGCCCGAGTCCGAGGTTGGCAGCAGCCACTACCGCGTGCTGTTCCTCTCCGCGCTGGTGCTGCTGGCCTTCACTTTCGTGATGAACACCCTGGCGGAGCTGATCCGCACCAGCCTGCGCAAGAAGTACGCCTCGCTCTGAGAACTGGGAGTAGTCCGTGAAACGCAAAGAACAAACCTTCAAGGCCTGGTTCAAGAGCGGCGCCCCCTGGGTCTGGATGACCGGCGGCGGCGTGGCCATCTCGGTGATCATGACCCTGGGCCTGCTGGCCGTGATCGCCGTGCGCGGCCTCGGCCACTTCTGGCCGGCCGACATCATCGAGGCCGATTACCAGGTGCCGGGCGAAGCCGCCCGCATCATGGCCGGCGAGCTGGTGCAGGAAGAGCAGGTGCCGCGCGCACGCCTGGCCGCCGCCGGCCTGCCGGTGGACGTTCAGGGCGGCGAGTTCATGACCCGTGAGCTGTTCAAGGTCGGCAACCGCGAAGTCTATGGCGCCGACTTCAGCTGGGTGGTCGCCGAATGGCTGAATGATCCGCGCACGCCGGCAAACATGCTGGCCATGGAGCGCCGCGAGTGGGGCAACTTCTACGGCTATCTGGTCAACGTCAAGGAGCGCGGCCAACTGGTCGGTGAGGGCGAGGCCGCCTGGGACGAGCTGCAGGAGCGCATCGCCCGGGTCGACGAGCTGCACGGCAAGCTGGTCAGGCTGGAGAAGAAGGACATCGGCCGGATCAACGCCGCGCTCGAGCGCCTGCGCCTGGAGAGCCGCGGGCTGGAGCTCAAGGGGCAGCTGGACGCCACCGCCCAGGCCGACCTGGACGCCCGCCGCAGCGAGCTCGATGCCCAATACCAGGTGCTCGAGGCCCAGCTGATCGAACTCAACCAGCAGTTGGCGCGCGACAGCGTGACGGTGAGAACCGCCGACGGCCGCGAGCAGGAAATCGCCCTGAGCAAGGTGGTGCGCGCCTATCAGCCCAACGCCATGGGCCTGGGCGCCAAGTTCGGCTTCTACTTCGCCAAGCTGTGGGAGTTCGTCAGCGACGACCCGCGCGAGGCCAACACCGAGGGCGGCGTGTTCCCGGCCATCTTCGGTACCGTGATGATGACCCTGATCATGGCGGTGATCGTCACCCCGTTCGGCGTGCTGGCGGCCATCTACCTGCGCGAGTACGCCAAGCAGGGCCCGCTGACCCGCATCATCCGCATCGCGGTGAACAACCTGGCCGGCGTGCCGGCCATCGTCTATGGCGTGTTCGGCCTGGGCTTCTTCGTCTATGTGCTGGGCGGCTCGATCGACCGCCTGTTCTTCCCCGAATCCGCGCCGGCGCCGACCTTCGGCACCCCGGGTCTGCTGTGGGCCTCGTTGACCCTGGCGATCCTCGCCGTGCCGGTGGTGATAGTCGCCACCGAGGAAGGCCTGGCGCGTATCCCGCGGGCCCTGCGCGAAGGCTCCCTGGCCCTCGGCGCGACCAAGGCCGAGACCCTGTGGAAGGTGGTGCTGCCGATGGCCAGCCCGGCCATGATGACCGGCATGATCCTCGCCGTGGCCCGCGCCGCCGGCGAGGTGGCGCCGCTGATGCTGGTGGGTGTGGTCAAGCTGGCGCCGAGCCTGCCGCTGGATGGCAACTACCCTTACTTGCACCTGGACCAGAAGATCATGCACCTGGGCTTCCACATCTACGACGTCGGCTTCCAGAGCCCCAACGTCGAGGCCGCGCGGCCGCTGGTGTACGCCACCGCGTTGCTGCTGGTGCTGGTGATCGCCACCCTGAACATGAGCGCGGTGTTTATCCGCAACCACCTGCGCGAGAAGTACAAGGCGCTGGACCATTAACAGCCGCTGCAAGCCGCCAGCTTCAAGTGGAAGCGACCCCGGCTTGGCTTGTAGCTTGAAGCTTGCAGCTTGCCGCTGCGAACGGAGTGAGCCCCTATGCAACACGAAGTACAGACCCACGGTATCGACATGGCCGCCCTCGGTCGGCAGAAGCAGGGCCTCAACCTGGCCGAGGAAACGGTCGCCCTCGAGGTGCCGAACCTCAACCTGTTCTACGGCGAGAAGCAGGCGCTGTTCGACGTGTCGATGAACATTCCCAAGCAGCGCGTGACCGCCTTCATCGGTCCGTCCGGCTGCGGCAAGTCGACCCTGCTGCGCACCTTCAACCGCATGAACGATCTGATCGACGGCTGCCGCGTCGCCGGCGAGATCCGTCTCGACGGCCACGACATCTATCACAAGGGCGTCGATGTGGCCGAGCTGCGCCGGCGCGTCGGCATGGTGTTCCAGAAGCCCAACCCCTTCCCCAAGAGCATCTACGAGAACGTGGTGTACGGCCTGCGCATCCAGGGCATCAACCAGAAGCGCGTGCTCGACGAGACGGTCGAGTGGGCGCTGAAGAGCGCGGCGCTGTGGGACGAGGTCAAGGACCGCCTGCACGAATCCGCCCTCGGCCTGTCCGGTGGCCAGCAGCAGCGCCTGGTGATCGCCCGTACCGTGGCCGTGCAGCCGGAAGTGCTGCTGCTCGACGAACCTTGCTCGGCGCTCGACCCGATCTCCACCCTCAAGGTCGAGGAGCTGATCTACGAGCTGAAGAGCAAGTACACCATCGTCATCGTCACCCACAACATGCAGCAGGCGGCGCGCGTGTCGGATTACACCGCCTTCATGTACATGGGCAAGCTGATCGAGTTCGGTGACACCGATACCCTGTTCACCAACCCGGCGAAGAAGCAGACCGAGGACTACATCACCGGCCGTTACGGCTAGTCGCGCAGAGCGCGACAGCTCCAAGCTTCAAGCCACAAGCTGCAAGAGATGCGATGAGCGAGAAGCCGAAGAACGATACGAACCACTTGAAGCTTGCGGCTAATGGCTTGCAGCTTTCGCGGAGCGAACCCCGATGATCAACAAAGACAGCCTCACCCATCATATCTCCCAGCAGTTCAACGCCGAGCTGGAGGAAGTGCGCAGCCACCTCCTGGCCATGGGCGGTCTGGTCGAGAAGCAGGTCAACGACGCGGTCACCGCGCTGATCGAGGCCGACTCCGGCCTGGCCCAGCAGGTGCGCGAGATCGACGATCAGATCAATCAGATGGAAACCAATATCGACGAGGAGTGCATCCGCATCCTCGCCCGTCGCCAGCCGGCCGCCTCCGACCTGCGCCTGATCATCAGCATCTCCAAGTCGGTGATCGACCTCGAGCGCATCGGCGACGAAGCCTCGAAGATCGCCAAGCGCGCCATCGAACTGTGCGAGACCGGCGAGGCGCCGCGCGGCTATGTCGAGGTACGCCATATCGGCGACCAGGTGCGCAGGATGGTGCAGGAGGCGCTGGACGCCTTCGCCCGCTTCGACGCCGAGCTGGCGCTGTCGGTGGCGCAGTACGACAAGACCGTCGACCGCGAATACAAGACCGCCCTGCGCGAACTGGTCACCTACATGATGGAAGACCCGCGCGCCATCAGCCGCGTGCTGTCGATCATCTGGGTGCTGCGTTCGCTGGAGCGCATCGGCGACCACGCGCGCAATATCGCCGAGCTGGTCATCTACTTGGTGCGCGGCACCGACGTGCGCCACATGGGCCTGGCGCGCATGCAGGAAGAGGTGCAGGGCGGCAAGAGCGAGTGAGGCGGGGCCGTCCGAGCGCTTGCGCGCCCGGGCGGTTGGCCTTGGGCCAGCATACACGGCTATGCTTGTCGCCAATGAGGGCGGGAGTGGCCGATGAGCAAAGTCAGTGTAATGGTGGTGGACGACGCGACCTTTATTCGCGATCTGGTGAAGAAGGGTCTGCGTGATCACTTCCCCGGCATCCAGATCGAGGAAGCGGTGAATGGGCGCAAGGCCCAGCAGATGCTCGCTCGTCAGCCGACCGACCTGATCCTCTGCGATTGGGAGATGCCGGAGATGTCCGGCCTCGAACTGCTCAGCTGGTGCCGCGAGCAGGACAGCCTGAAGACCGTGCCCTTCATCATGGTCACCAGCCGCGGCGACAAGGAGAACGTGGTCCAGGCCATCCAGGCCGGGGTCTCCGACTACATCGGCAAGCCCTTCTCCAACGACCAGCTGGTAACCAAGGTGAAGAAAGCCCTGCACCGCGCCGGCAAGCTGGCCGCCCTGGCCGCCGGCGCGTCGAGCAAGGCGCCGCTGACCTCGGCCCTGGCCAATGACTCGCTGGCCGCCCTGACCGGTGGCAAGGCCGAGGTGGTCAAGCCAGCCGGCAAGCCGGCCAAGCCCTCTGCCGCCGCGACCGAGGCCGCCGCGGCTTTCGCCAAGCCGGCGAGCAAGCCGGCGGCCAAGCCCTCCGCCAGCAGTGGCGGGCGTGGCCAGGGCCAGCTGCGCCTGCCCGGCGGCAGCATGGCCTGCGTGATCAAGGCGCTGAGCCTCAAGGAGGCGTTGCTGGTGGTCAGGCGTGGCGAGCCGCTGCCGCAGGTGCTGGAAAGCGCGGTGCTCGACCTGGAGCAGGGCGAGGCGGCCGAGACCGCGCGCCTCAACGGCTACCTGCACGCGGTGGCGGCGCTGGAGCCCAAGCCCGACAGCGAGTGGCTGCAGCTGACCTTCAAGTTCGTCGACCGCGACCCGCAGAAGCTCGACTACCTGTCGCGCCTGATCGCTCGTGGCACGGCGCAGAAGCACTTCGTGCCGGGCGCCTAATGGCGTTCACGTTCGGGTGCCTGTGCGGTGCGCGCGGCGAGGGGCGTGAGTCCGGCGCCAAACTGGGCTGTTTGATCAGCCAGTAGACCTCTGACCGACCGACGGCGGTGAGGTGCTTCACAGCCCGGCCGCCGCCTCCTCGCATGGGGCCCATGGCGCTGCTAGTCTTGCCAGTCCCGGATACCAATAACCACTCGATCCGTGAAGTCATGCTAGGGCGTACATTGCTTTTCTGCGCAGCGTTGCTGGTCGCCGGCCAGGCCAGTGCGCTGACCATCTACAAATATGTCGACAGGCACGGCACCGTGACCTACAGCGACAAGGCCGTGCCCGGCGCCCAGGTGTTCGTGTTCCGCGACCGCATGGTGGAGAAGCTGGACAACCTGGTGAAGCTGGAGACCAAGAAGCACGCCGCCGGCGAGACCCTGCTGGTGCGCAACGACCTGTACGCCCCGGTGGAGATCGAGCTGCGCCTGGGCCGGCTGGTCAACGCCGTCGGCGCTCCGGACGAGCCGATTCGCTGGGTGCTGCCGCCGCGCAGCCAGATCCGCCTGGCCACCCTGGCGCCGCGCGAGGCCGGCCAGCCGATGAGCTACAAGCCCAGGCTGCGCTACGCCATGGGCGATCCGCGCCTGCAGCCGCTGCTCTATCGCTACCCGCTGCCCTGGCGCGGCGGGCCGTTCCGCCTGACCCAGGGCGCCAACGGCAAGTACAGCCACTTCACCCCCAAGGGGCGCTACGCCATGGACATCGCCATGCCCGAGGGCACGCTGATAGTCGCCTCGCGCGGCGGCATGGTGGTGAAGACCGAGAACCATCAGAGCGGGCGCGGCAACAACCCCTCGGGCAACTACGTGCGCATCCTCCACGACGACGGCACCATGGGCGTCTACCTGCACCTGATGCGCGGCTCGGTGGCGGTGCGCGAGGGCCAGCGGGTGGCGGCCGGCACGCAGATCGCGCGTTCCGGCAACACCGGCAACAGCACCGGCCCGCACCTGCACTTCGTGGTGCAGCGCAACGTCGGCCTGGCCCTGGAGTCCATCCCCTTCAATTTCGCCCAGCCGGTGGACAGCCTGCCCAATTTCGCCGTGGGCGGCGAATAGACCTTTCGTCGGTGCGCGCGGCCGGTGCCGCGTCGAGGTCTTATGGTGGTCCTTGCGTGGCAAGCGCCCGGCGCTTGCAGTTCGGCCGCCCGGTGCGGCGCTCAGCAGGGAGGTTCAGCCCATGAACAACATGCACTGTGTCTATCGCGAGCACGCCATCCAGGCCCGTGTCTTCGAGCACCCCGGCCTGCCCACGCCCTGGGAGGGCGCCTGTCAGATCACCCTGCCGGACGGGCACAGCACCCGGCGCATTCCCCTGCCGCTGAACTACGGCTTCCTCTCCGACCTGGAGAGCGCCCAGCGCGCCTCGCTGGCCCACGGCAAGTGGCTGGTCGACCAGCACCTGGACCGCGGGCGCGAACTGCCGAGCTGATCAGCCCAGCTTGAGCACCTTGGCCAGGACGATCTTGGGCCCCTTCATCTTCTTGATGACGATGTTCAGGCCCTCGGTCTCCAGCACCTCGTCCTCTTCCGGCACCCGGTTGAGACTCTCGTAGACCAGCCCGGCCAGGGTCTCGGCCTCGATATGGTCGAGGTCGATGCCGAGCAGGCGCTCGATCTTGAACAGCGGGGTGTCGCCGCGTACCAGCAGCTTGCCCGGCTGGTAGGCGAGCACGCCGCGCTCGGCCTTGTGGTGCTCGTCCTGGATGTCGCCGACCAGCACCTCCAGCACGTCCTCCATGGTCAGGAAGCCGACCACCTTGCCGTCGGCCTCCTCGACCAGGGCGAAGTGCGCGCCGCCCTGACGGAACTGCTCCAGCAGGCTGGACAGCTGCATGTGCTTGGTCACTCGCTCGAGCGGCCGCATCAGCTCGGCCAGGTTGAACTTGGACGGCAGCATCTCCAGCAGCGACAGCTGCAGCAGCAGGTCCTTGATGTGCAGCACGCCGACGAAGTTGCCGCTGCCCTCGTCCCACACCGGGAAGCGGCTGAACTTGTGGCGGCGGAACAGGGCGAACACCTCGTCGAGTCCGGCGTTCTGTTCCAGGTAGATCAGGTCCTCGCGTGAGTTGGCGCAGTCCACCACTTCCAGCTCGCCCATTTCCACGGCCGAGGCCAGCACGCGCATGTCCTGGTCGCTGGGGTCGCGGGCGCGGCTGGAGTGCAGGATCAGCTTCAGCTCGTCGCGGCTGTAGTGGTGCTCGTGGTGCGGCCCCGGTTCGCCCTGGCCGGCGATGCGCAGGATGGCGTTGGCGCTGGCGTTGAGCAGGTAGATGGCCGGGTACATCAGCCAGTAGAAGGCGTACAGCGGCGCGGCGGTCCACAGCGACAGCAGCTCGGGCTTGCGGATCGCCCAGGACTTGGGCGCCAGCTCGCCGACCACTATGTGCAGGTAGGAGATGATGAAGAAGGCGACGAAGAAGGCGATGCCGTGCACCAGCTTCGCCGACTCGATGCCGAGGGCCGACAGCAGTGGCGTGAGCAGTTCGGCGAAGGCCGGCTCGCCGACCCAGCCGAGACCGAGGGAGGCCAGGGTGATGCCCAGCTGGCAGGCGGACAGGTAGGCGTCCAGCTGGTTGTGCACGGTGCGCAGGATGTGCCCGCGCCAGCCGTGCTGTTCGGCGATGGCCTCGACCTTGGTCGCGCGCAGCTTGACCATGGCGAATTCGGCGGCGACGAAGAAGCCATTGAGCAGAACGAGGAGGAGGGCGAACAGGACGAGGCCGAGATCGGCGAAGAGGGAGGAGAGGCTAAGACTGGAGGGGTCCATGGTGGATGACGGTGGCGAAAGATCGCTACAGGGTGGCGGCTGCCGGCGGCGATTGCAAGCCGCTCAAGCCAGCGCGTTGCGCCGGCTGAGCTGCTGCACCGGGAAATGGCAGGTGAAGGTGCTGCCCTGGCCCGGCACGCTGGCGATATCCAGGCGTGCACGATGGCGCAGCAGCACGTGCTTGACGATGGCCAGACCGAGCCCGGTGCCGCCGGTATTGGAGGCGCGGCTGGAGTCGACCCGGTAGAAGCGCTCGGTCAGGCGCGGCAGGTGCTTGGCCTCGATGCCGATGCCGCTGTCGCTGACGCTGAAGTGGCCGCCGTGCTCGTCGCCCCACCAGCGGATGCGGATCTCGCTCTCGTCCGGGCTGTACTTGACAGCGTTGAACACCAGGTTGGAGAAGGCGCTGCGCAGTTCCGCCTCGCTGCCCTTGAGGCGCAGGTGGGCATCGGCCTCCAGGACGATCCTGTGGTTGCGCGCGCCGGACAGGGCCTGGGCATCGTTCTTGATCGACAGCAGCAGCAGGTCGACCGCCACCGGTTGGCTGTCCGAGGGGTAGTCGGTGGCCTCCAGCTTGGCCAGCAACAGCAGGTCATTCAGCAGGTTCTGCATGCGCGCGCCCTGCTGCTGCATCTGCTGCAGGGCGCGCAGCCACCTGGGGTTCACTTCTTCGACGTTGTCCAGCAGGGTCTCCAGGTAGCCGGTGATCACCGTCAGCGGTGTGCGCAGCTCGTGGGAGACGTTGGCCACGAAGTCCTTGCGCATCTGTTCCAGCTGGTGGATGCGGGTGACGTCGCGGACGAACATCAGGTGCTCGTTGTTACCGTAGCGGGTGATCTGCATCTGCAGGCGCAGGCGGTCGTTGATCGGCGAGGGCAGCTCCAGGGCCTCCTGGTACTGGCCGGCCTCGAAGTACTCCTTGAAGCGCGGATGGCGCACCAGGTTGGTGATGGCCTGGCCGCTGTCCTGCGGGGTCTTCAGGCCGAGCAGCTGTTCGGCGGCGCGGTTCCACCACTCCAGGTTGCCGTCGCTGTCGAGCATGATCACCGCGTCGCGCAGGGCGGCGGTGGACTCCTGCACGCGGTCGATCACCGCCTGCAGGCGGCCGCGCACGCGCTGGTCGCGGCGTTGCAGGTGATAGATGCTGTCGAACACCTCGCCCCACAGGCCGTAGCCCTCGGGCGGCGCGTCGTCCGGCTGGCGTTCGCGCAGCCAGCGATGCAGGCGCAGCAGTTGCTTGAGGTGCCACAGCAGGTAGCCGCCGAGGCCGAAGGCCAGGGCCCAGGCGTATTCGCCGCTGACCAGGCCGACCAGCCCGCAGGCCGTTATCAGCAACAACAGGCGGCGCGCCAGGGCGCCGCGCCAGTTTTGGTTCACCTAGCGCATCCTTTCTCTGTGCAGGCGGGAGAAGAGGCTCAGCTCTTGGTGGAGAAACGATACCCGGTGCCGCGCACCGTCTGCACCAGATTTTCGTAGGCCTCGCCGAGGGCCTTGCGCAGGCGACGGATGTGCACGTCGACGGTACGCTCCTCGACATAGACGTTGCCGCCCCAGACCTGGTCGAGCAGCTGGCCGCGGGTGTAGGCCCGCTCCTGGTGAGTCATGAAGAACTGCAGCAGGCGGTATTCGGTGGGGCCCATCTCGGCCGGCTTGCCGTCGATGGTGACGCGGTGGCTGATCGGGTCGAGCAGCAGGCCGCCGACCTCGATCGGCGCCTCGCCGTCGCTCGGCGCGGTGCGGCGCAGCACGGCCTTGAGGCGGGCCACCAGCTCGCGCGGCGAGAACGGCTTGGTGATGTAGTCGTCGGCGCCGACTTCCAGGCCCTGGATCTTGTTGTCCTCTTCGCCCTTGGCGGTGAGCATGATGATCGGGATGTCGTCGGTCAGCTCGTCGCGCTTGAGCCGGCGCGCCAGCTCGATGCCGCTGGTGCCCGGCAGCATCCAGTCGAGCAGGATCAGGTCGGGCTTGCGGTCGACGATCAGGGCGTGGGCCTGCTGGGTGTTTTCCGCCTCCAGGCAATCGTAGCCGGCCATCTCCAGGGCCACTGCGATCATCTCGCGGATGGGAGCTTCGTCGTCAACGATCAGGATGTTCTTGCCAACCATGGGTCGAGCCTCGGGTCGTCTGTCATGCCGCCGCATTAGATAACGGAATTATTGCAGCGATATGACAGCTCTGCGGCGGGCTTTTGCTCAGCGCAGCCCATAGTCCAGCACTATGCCGCCGAGTATCGCCAGGCCGGCCCAGTGGTTGTGCAGGAAGGCGGCGAAGCAGGCCTGCGGTTCGCGCCCGCGGGTGCTCCAGAACTCCCAGGCGAAGCAGGCGGCGGCGGCGAACAGGCCGCACAGGAACCACAGCCCCAGGCCGAAGCGCGCCCCGGCCATGGCCAGGCACAGCAGAGCCAGGCCCTGCAGGGTGAGGATGATCACCCGGTCGGCCTCGCCGAACAGGATGGCGGTGGACTTCACGCCGATCTTCAGGTCGTCCTCGCGGTCGGTCATCGCGTAGTAGGTGTCGTAGGCCACAGTCCACAGCAGGTTGGCGATGTACAGCAGCCAGGCCTCCGGCGGCGGCAGATGGCCGCTGACCGCGCTGAAGGCCATCGGCATGCCCCAGCTGAAGGCCGCGCCCAGCACCACCTGCGGGTAGTAGGTGTAGCGCTTCATGAAGGGATAGCAGGCGGCCAGGGCCAGGCCGCCGAAGGACAGCAGGATGGTGGTCAGATTGGTGAAGAGCACCAGCACGAAGCTCATCGCCACCAGCACGGCGAACAGCGTCAGGGCCTCGCGCGGCGTCACCCGGCCGTCGGCCAGCGGCCGCGCCCGGGTGCGCGCCACGTGACCGTCGAAGTGGCGATCGGCGTAGTCGTTGATCACGCAGCCGGCGGCGCGCATGAACAGGGTGCCGAGGACGAAGATCAGCAGCAGCTTGAAGTCCGGCAGACCCTTGCTCGCCACCCACAGGGCCCACAGGGTCGGCCACAGCAGCAGGTAGATGCCGATCGGCTTGTCCAGGCGCATCAGCTGGACGAAGTCCCAGCTGCGCGGGTGGACGCGGTTGAGGGCGAGCAGGAAGGATTGGTACATCGGCGGGTCTCCGGGCCAGATGCGGCGATTATAGGGGCAGTGCCCGCCATGGCAGCGAGCCTCGCGCGCGAAGCGGGGCGGCCCGCACAAATTGCGCCTGCCGCGTAGGGTGAATGTCCGCGGGGCGCGTCGTGGCCGCAAGCTGCGCGCGGTTTTCGGGCTAGGCCTGGGCCGCGCGCTCCCAGAACGGCGGCAGAAACACCTCGGCCACCAGCACGCCGAGGCCGTCGCGGCGGAAGCACGAGCGTCGCCCCCAGAGCTGCTCGGCGCGCGCCTCGGGTGGCAGCCAGGCGGCGGGATAGCGACAGGCCTGCAGCTCGCCGCGGACGAAGGCGCGGTCGCTGAACAGCAGCTCGCCCAGCGAGCGGCTGCCCAGCTTGCCCAGCTCGAAGCCGGAGCCCTCCAGGCCCTGGCGCGGCGCCACGCTGCGGGCGAATACCCAGGGCTGGCCGGCGCCGAGCAGGAACACCTCGCGCACCCAGCCCTGGCTGCCGTCCGGCACCCGCAGGGCGGCGCATTCGTCGGCGCGCAGCACCTGCCAGCCCTGCTGCAGCGGCCGCACGGCGAAGCGCTCGGCGCTCAGGGCGGTGAGGCGGCGGGTCAGCGAGCCCTGGTCGAACAGCCAGTCGCGCAACAACGGCGCGGGGGCCGGGTGCAGTTGCGCGGCGCTGAGCCAGCGGGGCGGGTGGGCGAGGGCGGAGGAGGGCACGACAGCAGCTTCGACGACCGTGGAAGGCGGCGAGCTTAGCACGACGAGGCCCGACGCCAGACACTTGCGCGCTGGCGCCCATATCAGTACAAAGCCTGTTGTTTTTTTGACCAGGGCTGGGTCCGCCAGAGACCGCCCGCGATGAGGTAGAGCATGAAGAAGTGGCAATGCGTGGTCTGTGGCCTGATCTATGACGAGAGCCAGGGTTGGCCCGACGACGGCATCGCCGCCGGCACCCGCTGGGAAGACGTGCCGGCCGACTGGCTGTGCCCGGACTGCGGTGTCGGCAAGGCCGATTTCGAGATGATCGAGATCGCCTGATCGCCTAGCGCAGCGCGACCAACGGCGGCCATGGCCGCCGTTTGCTTATGCGCGCCCGGCGCAGCGAGCGCGCCGGGCATTTCGGGAGGTCGATCAACTTTTGGCTGAAATGGCGCATGTTCTGTCGTGTTCGACGTGTTCATGCCCGGTTTAAGCGCTCGGCAGCACTGGCGCAGTGCCGGATGGCGTGCCATCCTCCCCGGGTCTGCCGCAGCGCAGAGCCGTTGCGGCGCCTTTGGCGCTGTTCCGGACGGACAGCACGGACACAACAACAACAAACCGTCGAAGAGGCATCTATGCGCAAACCTGAACTCGCCGCGGCCATCGCCGAGAAGGCCGACCTGACCAAAGACCAGGCCAATCGAGTACTCAACGCCGTGCTCGAAGAAATCACCGGCGCGCTGAACCGCAAGGACAGCGTCACCCTGGTTGGCTTCGGCACTTTCCTCCAGCGCCACCGCGGTGCCCGCACCGGCAAGAACCCGCAGACCGGTGCGCCGGTCAAGATCAAGGCCAGCAACACCGTGGCCTTCAAGCCGGGCAAGTCCCTGCGCGACGCCGTCAATTAATCGCAGAGCGCTTTATCCTCTGTGGATGGGTAGCTAAAGGCGCTGGCTAAGCGGTAGCTCTGTTCACTTAGGAATTTGAGCTACAACCGAGGCTTCCCCAAGAATCCGATGCCAGATTCCCTGGCATCGGATTTTTCATGCCCGTTCAACCGCCGTGCATTGGGCCGGCGGTGTCTTTAACGTCGGCGCCCAGGGTTTCGTCTCGGATTGCCTGCCGGCTAAGAGTGACGGGACGGAGGGGCATCCCGGTTGAATGGCTGGTAAAGGAAGGCACAGGCCATCGCCACGCCTGCGTGATTCTCATGAGCTTGTCGAGTCGCTATCGCTTCAGTCGAGCAATGTCGCCTGCTACCTGAGATGGCCTGAGCCGCAGACTCTAGGCCAACTGTTTTCATAACCGGACGCTCTACCAGCGATGGCAATTGGCCGTATCGCGCCTGCATTTCGAACGACGTTTGCTCGAAAAATCATACTTAAGAATGACCTGAAAAATCCCAATTCTGATCACTTATCAGCCTACTGGTCGGGGAGTAGGTTTCACGGCGCATCCTGCAAATTTTGGAGAGCCGTATGAGAACAACAATAGGCCCCGGAGCCTTCCAGCCGCACATTCTCGCTCTGGCCGTTGCCCTAGGCTGCACCGCCCAAGCGCAAGCCGTCACATTCAATCTTGGTGAAGTCGAAGGGCAGCTCGACTCTGCGTTGTCGATCGGTGCCAGTTGGTCGATGCGCAGCGCCGACCGCGATCTGATTGGCCCCAACAATGGTGGCCAAGGGCAGTCGCAGACTGCCGATGATGGCCGTCTCAACTTCAAGAAGGGCGAGACCTTCTCGAAGATCTTCAAGGGCATCCACGACTTGGAGCTGAAGTACGGCGACACTGGCGTCTTCTTGCGTGGCAAGTACTGGTATGACTTCGAGTTGAAGGATGAGGAGCGTCTGTTCAAGGACATCAGCGATAGCAATCGCAAGGAGGGGGCCAAATCCTCGGGTGCGGAGTTGCTCGACGCTTTCGTCTACCACAACTACGCACTAGGCGATTCGCCCGGTTCGGCGCGACTCGGAAAGCAGGTGGTCAGCTGGGGCGAGAGCACCTTCATTGGCAACAGCATCAATGCCATCAACCCGCTTGACGCTGCCGCCTTGCGCCGCCCCGGTGCCGAGATCAAAGAGGGGCTGATTCCTGTCAACATGTTCTATGTCTCTCAGACGTTGACCGACAGCCTCTCGGCCGAGGCGTTTTACCAACTAGAGTGGGATCAAACGGTCGCCGACAACTGTGGAACCTTCTTCGCCACATCCGACGTCTCGGCCGATGGTTGCGACCGTAACAACACCGTAGGCTCATCGGCGATTGCGCCACTGCAACCAATCGCAGCTGCCCGGGGGCAGGGGTTCGAGGTGACGTCGGAAGGTGTGGTCGTACCGCGCGGTGGAGACCGCGATGCGCGTGATTCTGGCCAGTTTGGCTTGGCATTACGCTGGTTGGGGGATGAGACCGAGTACGGCGCCTACTTCATCAACTACCACAGTCGAACTCCCGTCTTTAGTACACAAACTGCGGGCTCCGGAACTCTCGCTGCATTGCCGGGGATACTCGCCGCGACACCAGCGCCAGCCCGCTCCGGGTTGGCGCAGAGCGTAATGCTCGGCAATGGCAGCTACTTCCTCGAGTATCCAGAAGATATCCGTCTATACGGATTGAGCTTTTCCACCAGTCTGCCCACGGGCACTGCCTGGTCCGGAGAGTTGAGCTACCGGCCGAACATGCCGTTACAGCTGAACAGCACCGACCTCACGCGGGCGCTGCTCAACCCGATCGCCGGCGGCGCCGCGTCACCCATCGAGACCGCGCCGGGAGCAGAGAACACCGGCTACCGTCGCAAGGAGGTGACCCAGGTACAAACCACCTTCACCCATTTCATCGATCGAGTCATGGGTGCTTCTCGCCTGACTTTGGTGGGCGAGCTCGGCGCTACCCGTATCGGCGGGCTCCCCAGCTCCGAAGCCGACGGGCTGCGTTTCGGCCGAGACTCGGTGTTCGGTAGCTTCAGCCAGGATCCGCATGGCTTTTATACCTCGACCTCCTGGGGGTATCGCGCCAAGGCAACCTGGGACTACAGCAACGTCATCGCCGGAATCAATCTCAGGCCCAGCCTGTCCTGGTCGCATGACGTGGATGGTTACGGCCCGGTGTTCAATGAAGGTAGTAAGGCGGCCAGCATTGGGCTTGATGCCGAGTACCGCAATACCTACACGGCCAGTCTGTCCTACACCGACTTCTTTGGTGGCGAATACAACTCGGCCATCGATCGTGACTTCCTCGCCATCAGCTTCGGCGTGAACTTCTGATCCAGCCTTCACAGAGAATTAGTCATATGAAAGCAATCAACAAACTCGTCACGGCCTTCGCCTTGTCCATGCTAACGAGCAGCGTCGTCGCCGCAGTGTCGCCCGAGGAGGCAGCCAAGCTCGGGGCCAGCCTGACGCCCCTGGGGGGCGAGAAAGCCGGCAATACCGACGGCAGCATTCCGGACTGGAACGGTGGCCTCGGCAAGGGGGCGGGCAAGGCCGATGAGCGAGGCTTTCTTGCCGACCCCTTCGCCGACGAGCGGCCGCTGTTCACCATTACGATCCAGAATCTCGACCAATACAAAGAACGGCTTTCCGCGGGTCAGGTAGCGATGTTCAAGCGCTACCCGGAGACCTACAAGATGCCGGTCTATGTCACGCATCGCACGGCGGCGGCGCCGGCAGCGATCTACGAGGCGGCCAAAATTAGCGCAACCCGAACCGAGCTGATCGAGGGAGGGAATGGGCTGAAAAACTTTACGGATAGCCGCTACTACCCTTTCCCCATCCCGCAGAATGGACTGGAGGTGATCTGGAACCACATGACCCGTTACCGCGGTGGTAACCAGGTGCGCAGTACGGTGCAGGCGACGCCGCAAACCAACGGCGACTTCACACCGGTGTACTTCGACGAAGAGGTCGCGTTCCCGGACGGTATGCCGGACCTGTCGGCGGACAAGGCCGAGAACGCTTTGTTGTTCTTCAAGCAACGAGTCACCGCACCGTCGCGCTTGGCGGGTAACGTACTGCTGGTGCACGACTCCCTCGACCAGATCAGGGAGCCGCGCATGGCCTGGCTCTACAATGCCGGCCAGCGCCGTGTCCGCCGCGCTCCCCAAGTGGCCTACGACGGCCCCGGCACGGCCGCCGACGGACTGCGTACTTCGGACAATCTGGACATGTTCAACGGTGCCCCGGATCGCTACGAGTGGAAGCTGGTAGGCAAGCGGGAGATGTTCATCCCCTACAACAACTACCGCCTCGAGTCCCCGCAGTTGAAGTACGCCGACATTCTCAAGGCCGGCCACACCAACCAGGAGTTGGCGCGCTACGAGTTGCACCGGGTGTGGGAAGTCGAGGCGACCTTGAAGGCCGGCGAGCGGAATATTTATGCCAAGCGCCGCTTCTTCGTCGATGAGGACTCCTGGCAGATCGCCGTGTCCGAACTCTATGACGGCCGAGGCCAACTGTGGCGAGTCGGCCAGAGCATGTTGTTGCAGAACTACGCTGCCGAGACACCTATCAATGCCTTCGAGGCACTCTACGACCTGATGAACGGGCGCTATGTGGCGTCCGGTCTGAAGAACGAAGAGAAACGATCCATCACGTTCGGCACCCAGGCCTCGATCAAGGATTTCACTCCTGCGGCATTGCGCAACGCCGGCGTGCGCTGAACCTTTGCGGTTGCTCCTGTATTTGGCGGCCCTTTGGGGCCGCTTTTTTCTGTGCGGGGCCGACAGGCATAATCGGGGCAATGGCTATCGGTCAAACTGGCAGCCGAACAAGAGGCGGCCAAAGCGATGTCAGACGAGGTTCATGCTATTTACCCGCTGAGCGAGGCTAATCTGCAATCCTGCACGCTACCCCAACTGCCGGCAGCCTGTGTTTCCCGGCCACGGTTGAGCCAGCGCATGCTCGCTCGCGATTGTCGGTTGAGCCTGATTTGTGCTCCCGCCGGTTATGGCAAAAGCGTGCTGCTCAACGAGTGCATGCGCCAGGCCAGGCCCAATACTCGTCTGATCTGGATCGACTTGTTGGGGCATCCGACCGGCGTGGCCGAATTGTTGATGCGCATGGCTACTGCCCTGCATCAAGAAGTTGGCGATGGTGCTCCCGAGGTTGAGCTTGCCCAGTTGCTCGTCCGCCAGGAGCAGCCGCTTTGGATAGTGCTGGATGACTATCCCAGACAACCCAGCGAAGAACTCGATGCATGCTTGGGGCAGCTGCTTGAGCGTGCCCCCCACAACGTGCGCTGGTGGATCAGTGGGCGCCGGCGGCCTACTTGGAGCTTCCCGCGCCTGCTGCTGCAGGGCGATCTACTGGAACTCGGCGCCCATGATCTGGCTCTCGATCAGCAGGAGCTGGCGGCTCTGCTGGACAGGCATCGAGTGAAACTACCCGTCGAGCAGCGCACCGCGCTGCTGGAGTTCAGCGAGGGGTGGTTAGCAGCTATCTGTCTGCCGCTACTCCAGGGCGAGTCGGAGAATCTGGCCGAGCGTCTGGCGGCCTGTCCATCTCTGCTGGAGGAGTACATCGCTCGCGAAGTGTTGGCCGATCTTTCCCCCTGCCTGCGCCAGGAACTGGCTGTGTTGGCCTACATGCCAAGCTTCTGCGTAGAGCTATGCGCATGCCTGGAGACAGGTGATGGGCAGGCCTTCGTCGAACTGCGCCAACGCCAACTGTTGATTCATGACCAAGGTCGCCCTGGCGACTGGTTTCGCCTGCCGCGGCCATTACTGGCAATGCTCAAGCGCCAGCCGGGCAGCCTTGCACCGCTCGTCGCCCACGAGCGGGCGAGCCGTTGGTTTGCCGCCCGGGGGGAAGTGCGTGAGGCGGTGGAACATGCGCTCTGGGCCGGGCAGCCGGAAGTGGCCGCAACCTATCTGCAGCAATTCGGCCAGGACAAACTGCTGCTCGGGCAGAACGTCGCACAGTTTCTTGGTTGGCGCGACGAACTGCCGGCCGGCGTGTTCGCCAGCACGCCACGACTGATCACGTTGCAGGCTTGGGCGTTGATCATCTGTGCCCGGCTGGATGAGGTGGACGCCTGCCTCGTTGACCTCGCTCGCTTCCTGCCGCAACCCGATGCCCGCCGTCAGCAACAACTGCTGGCACAGTATCAGACGGTGCAGGCGGTGCTGCAGCGCCAACTCGCCCGCCGGGGGGCGCGCCAGCATGCCCTAGAGGCCTTGGCGATGCTGGCGCCGACGGCTTGGTCGGAGCGCGTGCTGTGCTTCCAGGTCCTGACTCAGCAAGCGTTGGCCGAGAACGATTTGCCGGCCGCCCGACAGTACAACAATGACGGTCTACGACTGGCCCGCCAGCGCGGCAACTTGCCATATGAGTCGCTGCTCAGTATCGAGCGCGTTCACCTGTTGATGCTTCAGGGCGAGAGCGATAGGGCGCTTGAGCAGGTCGAGCAGTCGCTGCAGGACATGCTGGAGGTCGGGCGGCGTGGGCCGGTGCTGGTGCGTTTGATGGTGCTGCGCGGCAAGCTGCTCGCCAGTCGGGGGCGGGACGAAGAGGCGGAGCATGCCCTGCGCGCGGCCCTGGTAGAGGCCGAGCGCTGCCAGGATGCCTATCTGCTGTACGGTTACCTGGGCTTGGCGGAGCTCGCGGCAGAGCGGGGCGAGTTCGATCGGGCGCAGCAACTACTGCGCAAAGTCGAACGACAGATGCACTGGCTGCAAGTGCCGGAGGTGCGCTATTACGGGGCGCTGCAACACGTCCAGGGGCTGCTGTGGCTGCATCAAGGGGAGGCCGGCAGAGCGCTCGAATGTTTCCAGCAGGTTCAGCGGCATGCCCAGAGTCTCGAGTTGCTGGCGCCTTCTGGCTTCTATGATCTGCCGTTGCGCAATCGCCTCTGTCTGCATTTGGCGGAGGCCCGACTGGGGAGTGGCGTGCCCTCCGTTACCGCGCTTCAGACTCTCGAACAGGAGTGTTTGGACTCGGACCAGCGGAGCCTGGCTTGTGAGTGCGCGGTGGCTCTGGCCGAAGCACAGTTGCTCGCCGGGCAAGCCACGGTCGCGAACAGGTTGTTGCAGCAAGCCTTGGATGTGGCGCGAGGCCTCGGCCTGCTGCGCCCGTTGCGCGGGTTGCTGCGACATCAGCCCGAGTGGCTGAGCGCTGCGCTTCCGCCCCCAGGCGAACGACAGGGCTGCCTCGCCCTGCTCGACCCTTCTCCTGGCGAGTCCCCGCTGAGCAAGCGCGAGGATGCGGTGCTTCGCTTGATCGCCCAAGGCTATTCGAACCAGCAGATAGCCGAGCAGCTCTGCGTCTCCTTGCATACGGTGAAGAGCCATGCGCGGCATATCAACGTCAAGCTGGGCGTCGAGCGTCGTACCCAGGCGGTCGCACACGCCAAGTCCCAGGGTTGGCTGAGCTAAGCGCCCGGCTCTTACCGTCCCCCTTCCCGCCCCGACGAAACAGGGTGCCGCCAATAGCGGTTACCCCTGCCGCCTCTGCTCGTTTGGTCGGACTGGATAGGAGTATGTGCGAGGAAATTTCTGACGAAACCGTAAAAAATCTTGCATAAGTTTCGCAGTGCGAAATATATTTCCGAAAAATTCGGAGGTGTTTATGTCTGCGATAGTGCATTTCGAGCGACGGGCCAACCTGGCCTTGATCACCGTGAACAATCCGCCGGTCAATGCTTTGGGATTGGCGGTTCGCCAAGGCCTGCTGCGAGCCTTCCATGAAGCCGAAGCGGATTCCCAGGTTGAGGCCATCGTGCTGCTCTGCGCCGGCAATACCTTTATGGCCGGCGCCGATATCAAGGAATTCGGCCTGCCGCCCCAGGCGCCGAGCCTGCCCGAGGTAGTTGCCGCCATCGAGGCCTGCAGCAAGCCGAGCGTGGCGGTGCTGCATGGCAGCGCCCTGGGCGGAGGTCTGGAGGTGGCCATGGCCTGCCATTACCGCGTGGCCCTGAGTAGCGCTCGGCTCGGTCTGCCGGAGGTCAAGTTGGGGTTGTTGCCGGGGGCGGGCGGCACCCAGCGCCTGCCGCGTTTGGCAGGTGTGGCCAAGGCCCTGGAGATGATCGTCGGCGGTGCGCCGATCACCGCGGGCGAGGCGCTGGAGTGCGGCATGCTAGATGCCTTGGTCGAGGGCGAACCGGCCGAGGCCGGCCGCGCCTTCGCCGAGCGTCTACTGCGCGAGGGCCACGGCGTGCGCCGCACGGGTGAGTTGCACCTGGCCGCCGACGCGGAAACGGCGGCGCTGCTGACGGCCAAGCGCACCGAGGTGATGCAGCGTATGCCGGGGTTGTTCTCGCCGCTGCGCTGCGTGGCGGCGGTCGAGGCCGCCTTGCTGCTGCCGTTTGCCGCAGGGCTCAAGCGCGAGCGCGAACTGTTCCAGGAGTGCCTGGCTTCGTCGCAGCGTGCCGCCCTGGTGCACGCCTTCTTCGCCGAGCGCCGGGCCGGCAAGGTGCCCGGCCTGGCGGTCGACACACCGATCCGCGCGGTCGCCAGCGCGGCGGTGATCGGCGGCGGCACCATGGGCGTGGGCATCGCCCTGTGCTTCGTCAGCGCGGGTATCCCGGTCAAGCTGCTGGAGGTCGATCGGGCGTCCGCCGAGCGTGCCCTGCAGCGCGCCCGCGATACCCTGGCCGCCAGCGTCAAGCGCGGCAGCCTGAGCCAGGAGACGCTGGAGCAGCGGCTGCAGCTGATCGACGGGGTCTGCGATTACCAGGCCCTGGCCGAGGTGGACTTGGCAATCGAGGCGGTGTTCGAGGACATGACGGTCAAGCGCCAGGTGTTCGAGCGCCTGGACGCCGTGTGCAAGCCGGGGGCCGTCCTCGCCTCCAACACCTCGTCGCTGGATCTGAACGCGATCGCCGCCTTCACCCGTCGCCCGCAAGATGTAGTCGGCCTGCATTTCTTCAGCCCGGCCAACGTCATGCGCTTGCTGGAAGTGGTGCGTGGCGAACAGACCTCGGACGAGGTGCTGGCCAGCGCCCTAGCCCTGGCCAAGCGCCTGAAGAAAGTCGCCGTGGTGGTGGGCGTGTGCGACGGTTTCGTCGGCAACCGCATGATCTTCCAGTACGGCCGCGAGGCAGAGTTTCTGCTGGAAGAAGGCGCTACTCCCGAGCAGGTCGATGGCGCACTGCGTGACTTCGGCATGGTCATGGGGCCGCTGGCCATGCGCGACCTGTCCGGCCTGGATATCGGCCTGGCGATCCGTCAGCGCCAGCGTCAGGCCCTGTCCGCCGAGTACCCGCTGCCGCGCCTGCTGGACAAACTGTGCGCCGCCGGCATGCTCGGGCAGAAGAGCGGCCAGGGCTTCTACCGCTACGAGGCCGGTTCGCGCACGCCGCAGCCCAACCTCGAGCTGCAGCCTCTGCTGGAAGCCGCCTCGGCGGAGCAGGGCATCGAGCGCCGGGCGCTCGACGAGTCCTACATGGTCGAGCGCCTCGTATTCGCCCTGGTCAACGAGGGCGCCAAGATTCTCGAAGAAGGCATCGCCCAGCGCGCCAGCGACATCGACCTGATCTACCTGAACGGTTACGGCTTCCCGGCCCATCGCGGCGGGCCGATGTTCTATGCCGACCAACTCGGCCTGGACGAGGTGCTGGCGCGCATCCGCGAATTTCACGAGCGCTTCGGGGCCTGGTGGCAGCCGGCGCCGCTGCTGCAAAGACTGGCCGCCGAAGGCCGCACATTCAACGACTTGGAGGCCGGCCAATGACCGATGCCGTGATCGTCTCCACCGCACGCACGCCGATCGGCAAGGCGTTTCGCGGTGCCTTCAACAACACCCATGGCGCGGTTCTGGCCGGCCATGCGATTCGTCACGCGGTGGCGCGCGCGGGTATCGATCCGCAGCTGATCGAGGACTGCGTACTGGGCTGCGGCCTGCCCGAGGGCGCCACCGGCAAGAATATCGCCCGCCTGGCCGCGGTGGCCGCCGGCCTGCCGCTGGGCGTCGCCGGGGCCACGGTCAACCGCTTCTGCGGCTCTGGCCTGCAAGCCATTGCCCAAGCCGCCCAGGCGATTCGCAGTGAAGGCGTGGCGGCGATGATCGCCGGTGGCGTCGAGTCGATCAGTCTGGTGCAGCCGCACCTCAACCAACAGCACCTTCAGGAGGCCGGGCTGATGCGGCTCAAGCCCGACCTGTGGCTGCCGATGATCGACACCGCCGACATAGTCGCCCAGCGCTATGGCGTCAGTCGCGAGGCGCAGGATCTGCTCGCCCTGCAAAGTCAGCGGCGCACCGCCGCGGCCCAGGCCGCCGGGCGTTTCGCCGCGGAGATCGTTCCGCTGCCCTCAATCAAGCTGGTCAAAGACAAGGACAGCGGCGAGATCAGCGAAGAAGCCGTGACCCTCATCCAGGACGAATGCAACCGCCCATCCACCAGCCTCGACGGCCTGCGCGCCCTGGAACCGGTGCGCGGTGAAGGCAACTTCGTCACCGCCGGCAACGCCAGCCAGCTGTCCGACGGCGCCAGCGCCTGCGTGCTGGTCGAGGGACGTTTGGCCGAGCGCCTCAACCTGCCAGCGCTGGGCATCTTCCGCGGCTTCGCCGTGGCCGGTTGCGAGCCGGACGAGATGGGCATCGGCCCGCTGCTGGCGGTGCCGCGCCTGCTCAAACGTCACGGCCTGACGGTGGACGACATCGGCCTGTGGGAGATCAACGAAGCCTTCGCCTCGCAGGTCATCCATTGCGCCGAAAAGCTCGCCATCGACCCGCAGAAACTCAACGTCAATGGCGGCTCCATCGCCATCGGCCACCCCTATGGTATGACCGGCGCGCGCATGACCGGCCACGCGTTGCTCGAAGGCAAGCGGCGTGGCGTGCGCTTCGTCGTGGTCAGCATGTGCATCGCCGGCGGCATGGGTGCCGCCGGCCTGTTCGAAATCGCCTGAACACCGGGCAACGAGGAGACTCCATGAACATCAACTATTCAGCCGAGGAGCTGGCCTTCCGCGACGAGGTCCGCGCCTTCCTCGCCGCCGAACTGCCCGCCGACATCGCCGCCAAGGTACGCCTGGCCAAGCACCTGTCGAAACAGGACCACCAGCGCTGGCAGAAGATTCTCAGCGCCAGGGGCTGGTATGCGCCGGGCTGGCCGGTGGCCTACGG
Organism: Pseudomonas sp. CAU 1711; assembly: GCF_039888625.1. Taxonomy (NCBI): domain Bacteria; kingdom Pseudomonadati; phylum Pseudomonadota; class Gammaproteobacteria; order Pseudomonadales; family Pseudomonadaceae; genus Pseudomonas; species Pseudomonas sp. CAU 1711. Next base: position 194,032 of record NZ_JBDQQT010000005.1, on the reverse strand, counting down.
CGGCACCAACTGGGGCGCCGTCGAGAAGCACATCTTCGACGAGGAATGTGCCGCCGCCGGTGCGCCGCGCCTGGTGCCGTTCGGCGTCAACATGGTGGCTCCGGTGATCATCAAGTTCGGCAGCGAGGCGCAAAAGGCCCACTATCTGCCGCGTATTCTCGATGGCACCGACTGGTGGTGCCAGGGCTATTCCGAGCCGGGGGCCGGCTCCGACCTGGCCAGCCTGAAGACCCGTGCGGTGCGCGATGGCGATCACTACATCGTCAACGGCCAGAAGACTTGGACCACCCTCGGCCAGCACGCCAACTGGATCTTCTGTCTGGTGCGCACCGACCCCGAGGCGCAGCAGCAGCGCGGCATCAGTTTCCTGCTGATCGACATGGCCACGCCGGGTATCAGCGTGCGGCCGATTATCACCCTGGATGGCGAGCACGAAGTCAACGAAGTGTTCTTCGACAACGTGCGGGTGCCGGTGGAAAACCTGGTGGGCCGCGAGAACGACGGCTGGACCTGCGCCAAGTACCTGCTCACCCACGAACGCACCGGCCTGGCCGGCATCGGCGCGTCCAAGGCGTCGCTGGCTCACCTCAAGCGCATCGCCAGCCGCGAACTGCGCGATGGTCGCCCGCTGCTCGACGACCCTCTGTTCCGTGCCCAGGTGGCCGAGGTGGAGATGCAACTGCGCGCCATCGAGATCAGCACCCTGCGCATCTGCGCCGCGGCGGCCCAGGGCGGCGTGCCGGGCACCGAGAGCTCGGTCCTCAAGGTCAAGGGCACCGAGATTCGTCAGGCCATCAGCCACCTGCTGCGCAAGGTGATCGGCCCCTACGCCCTGCCGTTCCTCGAAGACGAACTGAATCTGGAAGGCAGCGCCGAGCCGCTGCACACCGAGTACAGCGCTGGCCTGGCCGGGCAGTATTTCAACCTGCGCAAGTTGTCGATCTTCGGCGGCTCCAATGAAATCCAGAAGAACATCGTCGCCAAGATGATGCTCGAGCTGTAAGGGGGAAAATATGGACTTCAAACTCAGCGATGAGCAGCAGATGCTGCAAGACACCGCCGCCCGCCTGGTGCGCGATACCTACAGCTTCGAGGCGCGCGAACGGCACGCCAAGAGCGAGCTGGGCTACAGCGCCGAATTCTGGGCGCAGCTCGGCGAGCTGGGCCTGACCGCCGTACCCTTCAGCGAGGAGCTCGGCGGTTTCGCCGGTGGCGGCGTGGAAACCATGTTGGTGATGACCGAGTTGGGCCGCGGCCTGTGCCTGGAGCCGTACCTAACCTCCGTCATTTTCGCCGGCGGCCTGCTGCAGCAACTCGGCAGCGCCGAGCAACAGGCCGAACTGCTGCCCGGTATCGCCAGCGCTAGCCTGCAGGTGGCGGTGGCCTGCGAAGAGCCGCAGAGCCACTATCAGCTGCATGACGTGCAGACCCGCGCCAGCCAGCGGGACGGCGGTTGGACCCTGACCGGGCGCAAGGCCGTGGTGGTCGGCGGGCACAGCGCCGACTGGTTGCTGGTCAGTGCCCGCACCGCGGGCGCGGATCGCGACGAGTCCGGCATCGGCCTGTTTCTGGTCGATGCCCAGGCTGCCGGGGTGACGCGCCGCGGTTACCCCTGCGCCGATGGGCCGAAAGCCTGCGAACTGTGGCTGGACAATGCCCCGGCGCAAGTCGTCGGTGAGCCGGGCGCGGCCTTGGCGGCGCTACGCTACCAGCAGGGCCGCGCCATCGCCGCCCAGTGCGCCGAGGCCCTGGGCAGCATGCAGGAGGTCTGTGATCTGACTCTGGACTACCTGAAGACGCGCAAGCAGTTCGGCCTGCCCATCGGCAAGTTCCAGGTACTGCAGCACCGCATGGTAGACATGCGCACCGAGCTGGAGCTGGCGACCTCCATGGTCATTCTCGCCGCCTGCGTCGCCGACCAGGCAGACAGCGTCGAGCGTTCGCGCGCACTGAGCAACGCCAAGTTCATCTGTGTCCGCGCCGGACGCCTCATCGCCGAGCAGGCGGTGCAGTTGCACGGGGGCATCGGCATGACCTGGGAATACGTGCTGGCCCACCACGCCAAGCGCCTGGTGCTGCTCAGCCATCAGTTCGGCGACGACGATCATCACCTCAGAGCCTATTCGGCGTTGCTGGACGTCGCCTAGAGCCGCGTCCGTTTCCGCGTCATCGGGTACCGGGCCGTGCAGGGCCCGGTTCTTTTTAAGGAGTTGCCAATGAAAGTCCTCGTAGCCGTCAAACGAGTGGTCGACTACAACGTCAAGGTCCGCGTCAAAGCGGACAACTCCGGCGTCGACCTCGCCAACGTCAAGATGTCGATGAACCCCTTCTGCGAGATCGCCGTGGAAGAAGCCGTGCGCCTGAAGGAAAAGGGCGTGGCGAGCGAGATCGTTGTCGTCACCATCGGCCCGAACGCCGCTCAGGAGCAGCTGCGCACCGCACTGGCCCTGGGTGCCGACCGCGCCATCCTGGTCGAGACCGGCGAAGAGCTGAATTCCCTGGCCGTCGCCAAGCTGCTCAAGGCCGTGGTCGACAAGGAGCAGCCGCAGCTGGTCATCATGGGCAAGCAGGCCATCGACAGCGACAACAACCAGACCGGCCAGATGCTGGGCGCCCTGACCGGCTTCGCCCAGGGCACCTTCGCCTCCAAGGTCGAAGTGGCTGGCGACAAGGTCAATGTCACCCGTGAAATCGACGGCGGTCTGCAGACCGTTGCCCTGGCCCTGCCGGCGATCGTCACCACCGACCTGCGTCTGAACGAGCCGCGCTACGCTTCCCTGCCGAACATCATGAAGGCCAAGAAGAAGCCGCTGGACGTGGTCACCCCGGACGCCCTGGGCGTTTCCACCGCCTCCACCGTCAAGACCCTGAAAGTCGAAGCTCCGGCTGCCCGCAGCGCCGGCATCAAGGTCAAGTCCGTGGCCGAACTGGTCGAGAAACTGAAGAACGAGGCGAAGGTAATCTAAATGGCTATCCTGGTTATCGCTGAACACACCAATTCCGCCCTGGCCGCTGCCACTCTGAACACCGTGACCGCTGCCGCTAAGATCGGTGGCGACATCCACGTTCTGGTCGCAGGTAGCGCCTGTGGCGCCGCCGCCGAAGCCGCCGCCAAGGTCGCCGGCGTGTCCAAGGTCCTGGTCGCCGACAACGCCGCCTTCGCTCACCAGCTGCCGGAGAACGTCGCTCCGCTGATCGCCGAGCTGGGCAAGGGTTACAGCCACGTGCTGGCCCCGGCCACCACCAACGGCAAGAACTTCCTGCCGCGCGTCGCTGCCCTGCTGGACGTCGACCAGATCTCCGAGATCATCGCCGTCGAGAGCGCCGACACCTTCAAGCGTCCGATCTACGCCGGTAACGCCATCGCCACCGTGCAGTCCAGCGCGGCTGTGAAGGTGATCACCGTGCGTACCACCGGTTTCGACGCCGCTGCCGCCGAAGGCGGTTCCGCTGCCGTCGAGGCCGTTGGCGCTGGCGCCGATGCCGGCAAGTCGTCCTTCGTCGGCGAAGAGCTGGCCAAGTCCGACCGTCCGGAACTGACCGCTGCCAAGATCGTCGTATCCGGCGGCCGTGGTATGGGTAACGGCGACAACTTCAAGCACCTGTACGCCCTGGCCGACAAGCTGGGCGCCGCCGTCGGTGCCTCGCGTGCCGCCGTCGACGCCGGCTTCGTGCCGAACGACATGCAGGTCGGTCAGACCGGCAAGATCGTCGCGCCGCAGCTGTACATTGCGGTCGGCATCTCCGGTGCCATCCAGCATCTGGCCGGCATGAAGGACTCCAAGGTTATCGTCGCCATCAACAAGGACGAAGAGGCGCCGATCTTCCAGGTCGCCGACTACGGCCTGGTGGCCGACCTGTTCGAAGCCGTACCGGAGCTGGAAACGCTAATCTAAAAGTGGCGGCCCGCCTGGCGGGCCGCCTACAACAATCAGGATCGGCCCACGATCCGCCGATAGCCCCCAAAGCCAGGATTTCTGGCCTGTGGAGTCGTGTATGTCTGGCTATCCTTTGCTGCCCAAGATGCGTGCGGTTCTACTCTGCTTGGTTTGTCTCGGCTGTATGTCGGCCGTGGCGAGTGAGACTGTGGACTGGTACGTCTGGCCGATACCGGGTGTGGTTAACGTCGAACATGGCGAGCCAACGGATGGCCTGGCCATGGAAGTGCTTGCCCAGGTGCTGGAGCATTTGCCGATGTCGGCCCGCTTTCACTTGGGCAATCGCGCTCGTCTGCAGCAGGACATGGCCCAAGGCGTATCGCTCTGTTCCCTGCCGTTGCTGCCCGAGGCGCGCAGCGATGCCATCGGTTATTTCATCCCGTTGTTCGCCAGCACGCCGATTCAGGTGGTGGTACGTCAGAGTCAATTGGCCGAATTCCCAATAGCCCAGGGGCAATTGTCGCTGGCCGACTTACTGGCCGACCCGGCTCTGCGCGGCGGTCTGGCCAAGGCCAGAACCTATCCGGCCAAGTTGCAGCAGCAGATTGAGGAGGGCGTGCGACAGGGGCGCATTCAGCGCATTGCGACGGCCATGAGCGGCGACAATCTGCTGCTGATGCTGGCCCATGGTCGCTTCGACTTCGCTCTGGAGTACGCCAGCATCATTCAAGCGTTGCGTAGCCGTCAGAGCAGCGGCGAGCCACTGGTCAGCGTGCCCATCCGCGAGGATCGCGAACTATCGAGCATCGGTATCTACTGCACCCGTAATGCTTGGGGGCGGCAGTTGGCCCTGCAGTTGGATGCGGCCATACGGCAGGCCTTTGCCGATCCCGCCAGAGTGCTGGCGCTGCATGCGAAGTGGCTGCCGGCGGAGAGCTACCAGGTCTACCTCGGTGACTTCGAGGCGTTCTATCGTCAGCGTGCGCAACGGCCGCTGGAACTGCTGCCGGACTGAGGCTGCCGGCGCCTTCGGTACGGCAGCCTCGCGTGCAGTCTCGCTTAGCTGGCTCGCACTACGTCGGCATGCGACTGAGACGAGGCTGGGCGCCATTGCTGCAGCCGGTCCAGGCTGTCGCGATAGTGCTTCAGGCCAATCCCCAGCAGCAGCAAGGCGCCGATCAGGACGGTGCTGGTGACGATCAGCAGCGAGTAGCGCAAGGCCTGGTCGTCGCCGAAGACGAAGTCGGTGACGAGCGCCACGGCCGTGGGGCCGACCCCGAGGCCGATCAAGGTGATGATGAACAGGTAGATGGCCGATGCCTGGCCGCGCATGGAGTTGGGCATGATCTCCTGGATAGCCGCCGGGCCGACGCCGAAGGGCATGGCGATAAAGAACACATGCATGGCCATCAGCGCCATGGCCAGCGGACCGCTGCTGGCCAGGTACAGCAGGTTGAGCGGCAGGGTGCAGAGGGCCGCGATCATCGCCACGCGCAGCGGTGCGTCGCTATGGCCACGACGTTGCAGCAGGTCGGACAGGCGCCCGCCGACTATGATGCCCAGCGAGCCGAACACCGCCACCACCGAACCGTAGAGCATGCCCACCTCGCTGGCCGACCAGCCGTAGGTGCGGATAAAGAAGGTGGGAATCCAAGTGGCGCCACCGTAGGCGGCGAAGGCCAGGCAGGCGAAGCCGAAGTTGTGGCACAGCACGGTGCGGCGATTGAGCTTGAGGTAGCCGGCCACCTCGCTCAGCGGCACTTCGACGCCGGCGCCCACGCCCTTGCGCGAAGGCTCCTTGATCGCCAGCAGCACCAGGGTGAACAGCGCCCCGGCCGCCCCCAGCACCAGAAAGATCAACTGCCAGGGGCGCACTTCGCCGAGAACCGGCAGCATCACATCACCCTGGGCCGAGGCGAACTTGATCACCAGGCCGCCGAGCAGGAAGGCTAGGCCGGAGCCGATATAGATGCCCATGGAATACACGCTCATCGCCGTGGCACGCAGGCTAGGCGGGAAGCTGTCGGCGATCAGCGAATAGGCCGAGGGCGATAGCGCCGCCTCGCCGACGCCGACGCCGACGCCGACGCGGAAGGTGAGAAATTGCCAGAAGGTTTTCGCCGTGCCGCACAGGGCGGTCATCAGGCTCCAGAGCAGCACGCCGCCGGCGATCAGGCCACGGCGGCTCCTGCGGTCGGCCAGGCGCCCCAGGGGGATGCCGCACACCGTGTAGAACAGGGCGAAGGACAGCCCCATCAGCAGGCTCATCTGCGTGTCGTTGATTAGCAGGTCGCGACGAATCGGCTCGACCAGCAGGTTGAGGATCTGCCGGTCGATAAAGGACAGCACGTAGGCCAGCATCAGGATGGCGACCGTCAGCCAGGCGCGGGTGCTCGATGGGTAGCCGTTGTTGTTGTGCATGGAAAGGCTCCAAGGGAGAGCGGGTGTACCGCGGAGCCGCCACTTTCTCCTAGAAAGCCCAGTGCATCAATACAAAATGGCACTAAATTCCATTTTTTGTATTTATGATTTCGCTGTGCGGAATGTGTTAGGCGCCAAGGCTCTCGATATCCCGCGCCAGCATAGCCAGTTGCTGAGCCAGGCCGCCTTTCAGGGCCTGCTCGCTGAGCTGGAAGGAGGGGGCCCCGCAAGTCAGCACCATGATGTTGCCGTCGGCCAGGCGCAGCGGCACACCGGCGGCGATCACGTTGCGATCCCAGTCGCCCAGGGAGAAGCAGTAGCCGTGCTCCTCGTACTCATGGAAAGAGGCCTGCAGAGAAGCCAGCAGAGGCGGCCAATCGTCGCCGTGTTTGGTGGCCAGGGCATCGAGCAGGTGCCCGCGTTCCTGCTCCGGGGTCGCCGCCAGGTAGGCCCGGCCGGCTGCCGTGGTGGCCAGCGGCAGGCGTACGCCGGCGTCCATACGCAGGGTGGTCAGTTCCGCCGGCCGGCAGTTCTCCACATAGATCATCGACAGGCGGTCGCGGCAAGTCAGCCCCACCGTGGTGTTGGTGCGGCGGGCGAAGTCATCCATATAGGGCTTGGCCAACTGGCGGATGCGCAGGTTGGAGACATAGGCGTAGCCCAGGGCCAGTACCCCCGAATCCAGCTGGTACTTCTCCAGATGCGGCGCATAGCTGAGGTAGCCGAGCTTGGTCAGGGTGTAGGTCATGCGCGACACCGTGGGCTTGGGTAGCCCGGTGAGCCTGGCGATGTCCTGGTTGCCCAGCACCACCGAGCCGTGGGTGAAGGCGCGCAGCACGTCCAGGCCGCGGGCCAGGGCCTCGACGAACTTGCGGTCTTTGGCTTCGAGGTTGTCGTCAGTGTCTTCGCTCATGGGGTGTCCGGCTAGAGGTTGAGGCGTGCGCACCTTAGCAGATCATATCCATTCGGGCAGCGCATCGCGGAGTTGTAGAGATAAAGGTCTATCCAATTTCTGTTATTTTGGTATTTTATTCCGCAGAGCAAAACAATAATTCACAGAGGTGAGCGTCATGTCTACTCCTGCTCAGGGCTATGTGACCAAGGAACTGGCTTGCCAGGGCTGGCAGAACATCCACGACCTGCTCGACCGGGCCTGTGCCAGGCATCCGCAGCGGGTCGCCTTCTCCTGTGCCGAGCAGTGCCTGACCTACGCGCAGTTGCAGGCCCATGCCGATGCGTTCGCCCGCTACCTGCGCCATGCTCTTGGTTTGCAGCCGGGAGATCGTCTGGCACTGCAGCTGCCTAACGGCCTGCACTATCCAATCGTCACCTATGGCACGCTCAAGGCCGGCCTGGTGTTGGTCAATACCAATCCGCAGTACACCCCGCTGGAAACCGCGCACCAGCTGCGCGACTCCGGGGCCAGGGCCATCGTCGTGCTCGACCGCCTACTGCCGCAAATGCGCGCGCTGCAAGGCGAAACTGCCATCGAGCACCTCATTCTCTGCCGCGTGGACGAGCTGGATAATCCCGGCCACGACGGCGCCGAAGCCGATGCCCCGTGGTTGATGCAGGCGCTGCGTCTGGGCCGAGGACTGCCCGCGGTAGAAACCGTGGCTGGGCTGGAGCGCCTGGCGTTGTTGCAATACACCGGCGGCACTACCGGGGTCGCCAAGGGGGCGATGCTCAGCCACTACAACCTGCTGGCCAACGTGGCGCAGACCCTGGAGCTGTTTGATCGCCCCGGCCTGCTGGAGCCGGAAATCGACGCGCGCATCGCGCCGCTGCCGCTGTACCACATCATGGCCTTCGCCACCAACTGCCTCAGCGCGGTGGCCATGGGCCTGCACACCATACTGATCCGCGACGGGCGCAACTTGGACGAAATTATCGAAGCCATGCAGCGCCATCCTTTCAGCCTGCTGACCGGGATCAACACCCTGTTCGTCGGCCTGATGAGTCACCCCGGCTTCTCCTCGATCGATTTCTCCCGGCTGAAATGGGTCACCGCCGGTGGCGCACCGCTCAACCAGGAGGTGGTGCGGCGCTGGCTGGAGCTGACCGGCGCGCCGATCCGCGAAGGCTTCGGCCTGACCGAGACCTCGCCGATCGTGTCTACTTCCACCAGCGTCAGCCCCCATCGCGAGGGCTATATCGGCCTGCCACTGGTGGACACCGAGCTGCGCACTGTGGATGACCACGGCGCCGACTGCCCGCCCAACGAGCCGGGCGAGCTGTGGATACGTGGCCCGCAGGTGATGCGGGGCTACTGGCAGCGTCCCGAGGACAGCGCCCAGGTGCTCACCGATGACGGCTGGCTGAAGACCGGCGACGTCGCGGTGCTGGACGAGTCGGGTTTCCTCAAGATCGTCGACCGCAAGAAGGACATGATTCTGGTGTCCGGTTTCAACGTCTATCCCAACGAGATCGAGGACGCGGTGATGCGCCATCCCGGCGTGCGCGAGTGCGTGGCCGTGGGCGTGCCGGACGCGCGCAAGGGCGAGGCGGTCAAACTCTATGTCAGCCTCAAGGACGTCGGCCTCGATGCCGCCGCGCTGCTGGCCCACTGCCGCCTGTTCCTCACCGGCTACAAGGTGCCGAGCAGCATCGAGATCCTCGATGAGTTACCGAAAAGCGCGGTGGGCAAACTGCTGCGCCGCGAGTTGCGCGATCTCGCCCGCCGAGGGTAGAGCGCAGGGCGGACATGCCGGGGTTGCCAGCCATGGGCCAAATTGAGCGAGGCATGGCGTCACTACAACTGGGCCAAGCCCGGCAACAGCAGCAGGAACGGCAGCGCCATCAGCGCCAGTCGGCCGTTCCAGCCCAGGGACAGCTCGCGCGCGGAGATGCCGCTGAGGCGCTCCAGCAGCAGCGCCGAGGGGCCGAATGGCGATAGCAGCATGGCCAGGGCGAAGCCACTGACCAGCGCGATGGCCGGACCCAGCGGGGCGATACCGAGATGCGCCAGTTGCGCCAGCAGCGCGGCCAGCAGATTGAGACTGACGATGGGCGCGATGCCGAACAGGGCCAGGGCGGGGATGCCGAGCAGCAGGCCGATCTCCAGTGCATGCAGCAGCCAGGGGGCCTTCAGCAGCGGCGCGGCCAAGCCCTGCAAGGGGACAAGCTGGGCAACTAGGCCGCCGAGCAGTGCCGAACACCCGAAAATGAATACCTCGTTGCGCTGGCCGTCGAGGGTACGGGTCAGTTCTGCCTGCGCCTTGGCGACGGATGTCCAGTGCAGCAGGCAGCCGAGTACGCCGATGGGGATGGTCAGCATCGCCGCCTGACTCGGATTGAGCGGTGTGTACAGCGCCAGCAGGACAATTGCCGTGCAGCCGAGCAGCGCCCCCGCCAGCGGTTTGCCCCAGGCCACTCGTGCTGCGGGCCAGGGTAGTTCGGGCAGGGCGCGCAGGTTTCGGTGCTCGCCGCGCCAACTGAGTAGTAGCAGGAGCAGTGCGGTGATGGCGCCGAAGGGCAGCAGATCGATCCAGCCCAGATGGGGGATTTCCCGCCCGATGATCGCCATGGTCACGCTGGTGGGGGCCAGTAGCGGCACCAGGGCGAAGCCGCGCAGAGCGCAGCTGATCACGCCGCGCTGGGCGTTTCGGCGGGTCTCGGCTCCGACGCCGGGAGCATCCAGCTGTGGCCGGAGGGTGGCATAGAGCAGGTTGAGCATGCCGAAACTGAGTAACGCCCCCAGTGCCAGTGCGCCGCCCAGATAGCGCGGATAGAGCAGTGCTCGCGGACCATTGAGCAAGGCCCGATGCAGTTCGCCGAGTTGTGGCAGGCGGGCTATCAGGCACTGGATAAGCCCCAATGCGGCAACGAAGCTGGCGTAGTAGGCGAAGGTCGCCGCCAGCCCCCGTGTCGCTGCCAGGCTGGGCTGGTGCAGGCCCCACAGGCCGGCGACTGCCAGGGTTATCAGGCCCAGCCGGCGCGGGTAGGGCAACAGCGAGCGCCAGTGCGCCAGAAAGAACGCCCCGTAAAGGCCGGCGGACAGCATCGACGCCCAGTCCAGCCCGGTGGATAACGCCAGCAGTTCGCAGGCCAGGGCACTGAGCAGCAGCGAGACTGTGGCGGTCGAGCCGAAGGTGTGGGCTGAGGGTGGGGGGCTCGGCATATCTACCTGATTTATTCCGGTTGGCTCTTGTAAAGACGGCGACTTTTCTTAATTATTAAAACGTAGTTTTGCACAGTGAAACAAATGTCGCGTTTTATCGTTGCGAGGGGCGGATGATTTCTTCCATTGGGGTAATCGGTGCGGGTGCTATGGGGCGGGGTATTGCCCAGCTATTCGCCAGTGCCGGACGGCAGGTGCTGCTGTTCGATCAGAATACCGAGGTGCTGGAGCAGGCGCTGACCTTCAACCGTCAACTGCTCGAACGCAGTCAGGCCAAGGGGCGTCTGAGCGAAGACGAACTGCAGGCGGTTCTGTCTCGCATGCAACCGGTGTCCAGCTTGGACGAATTGGCCGATTGCGATCTGCTGATCGAGGCGGTGGTGGAGCGGCTCGAGGTCAAGCAGGCACTGTTCCTCGAGCTGGAGGACAAGGTGCCGGCTGACACGATCCTCGCCAGCAATACCTCGTCGCTCTCGGTGACCCGCATCGCCAGCGCCTGTCGGCACCCCGAGCGAGTGGCCGGCTTCCACTTCTTCAACCCGGTGCCGCTGATGAAGCTGGTCGAGGTGGTGCGCGGCGAACGCACCGATCCTCAGGTAATAGTGCGCTTGGTGGAACTGGCCGAGCAGGCCGGGCACTTCCCGGCCATCACCCCGGACACTCCCGGCTTTCTGGTCAACCATGCCGGGCGCGCCTATGCCACGGAAGCCCAGCGTCTGCTGGTTGAGGGTATTGCTACGCCGCAGCAGATCGACCGCATCCTGCGCGACGGCCCGGGCTTTCCCATGGGGCCCTTCGAGTTGGCGGACCTGACCGGTTTGGATATCTCCCATGCGGTGATGGAATCGATCTTCGAGCAGCACTACCAGGACCCGCGCTACAGCCCCTCCAACTTGGCTGCGCAGCGGGTGGCCGCGGGTCTATTCGGGCGCAAGAGTGGCGAGGGCTATTACCGCTACGAACAGGGGAAAGCCCTGCGCGAGATGGAAATCGCGGTCCCGCGGGTTGCGCTGGAACGACCGTTCTGGCTGGACTGCGCCGATCCGGCGTTGCGCGCTCGCCTGCGGCAGCTGTTGCAGGCTGCCGGCGTGCAGTTGGAAGAAGGGCACGAGCCTTCGGTCAGCGCCATCTGCCTGGTGACGCCGCTGGGCGAGGATGCCAGCAGCTGCATCCAGCGCCTGGGGCTGCCGGCGCAGAGCACCCTGGCTGTGGAGACCCTGTGCGATTTCGACAAGCGCCGGGTGCTAATGCGCCAACCTGCGCTCGATCCTGCTGTGCTGGCCCAAGCTCGCTGGGCGCTGGGCCACGATGGCGTGCCGGTAGAGGTGATCAACGATTCGCCTGGCTTCGTCACCCAACGGGTGATCGCCAGTGTCGTCAACCTGGGCTGCGAGATCGCTCAACGGCGCATCGCCGACCCTTACACCCTGGAGCGTGCCATTCCCTTGGCGCTTGGTTATCCACTCGGGCCGCTGGGCTTCGGCGAGCACTATGGCGCGGCGCGCATCCTGCGAATTCTGCAGAACATGCAGGGCTGCTACGGCAATGAACCGCGCTACCGCCCCAGCCCCTGGCTGCGCCGTCGTGTGCAACTGGGCTTACCCCTGACCACCGCCGAGGAATAGAAGATGCTTGATGCCTACATCTATGCCGGACTGCGCACCCCCTTCGGTCGCCATGGCGGTGCGCTGGCCAGTATCCGCCCGGATGATCTGGCCGCCGAGGTGATCCGCGCCCTACTGGCCCGCACCGGTATCGCAGGCGAACAGATCGAGGACGTGCTGCTGGGCAACACCAACCAGGCTGGCGAGGACAGCCGCAACCTGGCCCGGCATGCCGCGCTACTGGCCGGTTTGCCGCCCAGCGTGCCCGGGCAGACGGTCAACCGACTGTGTGCCAGCGGTCTGGCCGCGGTGGTGGATGCGGCGCGGGCGATCAGCTGCGGCGAGGGCGAACTGTATCTGGCCGGTGGGGTGGAAAGCATGTCGCGCGCGCCGCTGGTGCTGGCCAAGGCGGATAAGGCCTACAGCCGCGACTTCCAGATGTATGACAGCACCATCGGCGCACGCTTCCCCAATCCACGTCTGGTCGCCCAGTACGGCAACCACAGCATGCCCGAGACCGCCGATAACGTGGCCCGCGATTACGGCATCGATCGCGAGCAGGCCGATCTGTTTGCCGCTGCCTCCCAGGTCAAGTACGAGGCCGCGCGCCGGGATGGCTTCTTCGCCGGCGAGATTGTGCCGCTACAAGTGAGCACCGGACGCAAAACACCGCCGTGCCTGGTCGAACGGGACGAGCATCCGCGTCCGGACAGCAACCTGGAGGCCCTGGCCCGCCTGCAGCCGCTGTTTGAGGGCGGCGTGGTGACTGCGGGCAACGCCTCCGGAGTCAATGACGGCGCCGCCGCACTGCTGATCGGCAGCCTGCAGGTTGCCGAACTCTATGGCCTGCAACCCATGGTGAGGATTCTCTCGGCTGCGGCGGTAGGGGTCGAGCCGAGGGTCATGGGTATCGGCCCCGTGCAGGCGATCGTCAAGGCACTGGCGCGGGCCGGGCTTGAACTGGCGGACATGGACGTGATCGAGATCAACGAAGCCTTTGCCGCCCAGGTGCTGGGCTGTCTCAAAGGGTTGGGCCTGGCGCTGGACGACCCGCGGGTCAACCCCAATGGTGGTGCCATCGCCCTGGGCCACCCCTTGGGTGCATCCGGCGCGCGTCTGGCGTTGACCGCGGCGCGGGAGTTGCAGCGCCGCGGCGGGCGTTATGCCGTGGTCAGCCTGTGCATCGGTGTCGGCCAAGGGCTGGCCATGGTGATAGAGAGGGCTTGAGGATGGGAGAGCCGCAACTGCCCGGGCCCGGGGCGATATCCATGCCATCGGCTCAGGGCGAGGCGACCAGCGCACGCATTCGCCGTGCGGCTATGCATTTGATCGGGCAGCAAGGCTTCGCGGCAATGAGCATGCGCCAGCTGGCGGTGCGGGTCGGTGTTCAAGCTGGGAGTTTGTATCGCTATTTTCCCAGCAAGCACTGCCTGCTCTTCGAGCTGCTGTGCGAGCAGTATCACGACTTATTAACCGCCTGGCAGCATGCCCAACCCGTGGGCTCATCTGTTGAGCACACCTTGGGTGCTTTCGTGGAACACCATCTGACTTGGCATGAAGAGCGGCACCGGCAGGGGGCGCTTCTCGATCCGCTCGAAGTGCGCAGCTTGGCGGGACGGGACAGGGCTATGGTTCTGCAGCTGGCCCGACGCTACCACGAACAGCTTCAGCGGCTCATCGAGAGTGGGGTGCGTCAGGGGTGCTTTCGCTGCACTGACGTAGCCCTCGTTGGCGATGCCATTCTGACAATGCTTCAAGGCGCTTGTCGTGACGGTACGGAATACCTCGCCATCCGCCGTGCCGACTATCGCTTGCTGACGCTCAAGCTGCTGAGTTAATGGTGGTCTGTTCACATCGATGCGCGACCGAGCGCCCAGGTGGTTTGTCTGGTCCTATCCAGCGTCGTTGAAAGGATGAGTGGATCGTGAGCGACCAGGTCTAAACGCTCGTCAGCCGATACCTGATAGGTATCGGGAGCGTGCGCATGAGTTCAACGCACTTGTCACTGGCTTTATCGTGGGCGATGCAGGACTTGCGAAGTAGAAGCCCGCACGCGCCCGCCAGACGGGATGTAGTGCGCCGCGCCATCCGCTACAATGCGCCGCCGATTTCACCACCCCGAGGCCGCGCGTCATGAAATTCCGCTTTCTTCTCTGGATGCTGGGCCGCCTGATGGCCAAGGCCAGCCGCACCAATGCCGAGTTCCGGCAGCAGCTGGAGGGCAAGGAGCTGGTCTTCCAGCTGCACACTCTGGACGGCAAGCTGGCCCGCCACTACCGCATCCGGGGTCAACGTGTCAGCAGCCATGCCGGGGAGGCCGCCGAGCCGGCCTTCGCCATTGGCTTCAAGGACGCCGCCTACGGCTTCGCCACCATGAACGCCAAGAACAAGCAGCTGGCCTTCATGCAGGGCATCCAGAACAAGGACATCCAGATCCAGGGCAACCCGGCGCTGGTGATCTGGTTCCAGGGCCTGCTCAAGCATGTGGTGGCGAAGAAGAAAAACAAGACCGAGCCCAAGAAGGCGGCCTGAGTCGCAGTCCCGCTCTGGTTCGCCTGGGGCTTGTTGCGCCGTGGCGCCGGCTGCCCCTAGGCTGGGCCTTTTCCCCGGAAGTACCCCTATGCGCCTGCCCCTCGCCCTCGTCTTGCTGCTGTCTCTGGTCGGCCCCGCCCGCGCCGCCGATGCCACGCTCGAGCGCGTGCTGGAGCTGGCCGGCGTCACGCTGCTGTGCGAGCAGACCGCGCCACTGCTGCAGCGCGGCATGAGCGCCGAGCAGCAGAAGGCCCTGGGCCGGGCCTTCGCCGCCGCGCCGCTGTGCGCCGATCTGACTAGGCGGGTGGCGCCCGCGCTCAAGCCTGCGCAGCTGCAGGAGGCGCTGCAACTGCTGGAGAGCCCGCTGGCCCGGCACCTCACCGCCGCCGAACGGGCGGTGGGCGAGGATGGCGGCCTGGCCGTCTATCGCCAGCAGCTGCAGGAGCGCCCGCCATTGGGCAGGCGCGTGGAGCTGGTGCGGCGTTTGGACAAGGCCGCCCACACCACCGAGCTGGCCACCCTGCTGCGTTACGAGGTGGGCAAGACCCAGGCCCTGCTGGCCCTGCGCGCCCGTGGCGGCGATCTCGACGAGCAGGCCCTGGGCGAGCAGACCGCCGCCCAGCTGGCGCCGCTGCGCGCGTCCAGCGCCCAGGGGGTGGAGGCCTTCATGCTCTACGCCTACCGGCAGACCCCCAGCGACCAGCTCGAGGAGTACGCCGCGCTGTACGAGCAGGCGCCCCTGCGCGCGGTGCTGGAGGCCAGCGCCAAGGCGCTGCCGGCAGTTTTCGCGGCGAGAAGGGCGCAGCTGAAATGAGATCACCCCTCTCCCAGCGGGAGAGGGGTGAGGGATTTCCGGACTGCTCCGGGTTGCCTGTGGCGCCCTCACCCCAACCCTCTCCCAGAGGGAGAGGGAGCAGTCAGTGCGGGTGGTTGAACTGCGAGGCCAGCTCGCGCAGCGCCACCTCGGCCTGCAGCACCTTGTTCAGCGCCTCCTCGGCCTTGTCGCGGCTCAGCCCCAGGCGCTCGAACAGCTCGTCGGGCAGCTCGTGCTGCGGGCCGGTGCCGATGCCGTGGCTGCGCAGCAGGTTGACCGCCAGGCACACCAGGTTGGGGTAGGCGGCGTGGGGGCCGTCGTAGTCCGGGTCGTGCTGGAAGCGCAGGGCGCTGGCCAGTTCCTCCGGCATGTCCCAGAAACGCATCAGCCAGGCGCCGATCTGCTCGCGGGTGATGCCCAGTAGGTGCTGCTCGATATAGCCGGCGGTGAGGTGCGGGTTGACCTCCAGATGGCGGCAGATCAGCGAGAAGTGCGGCGGGAAGACGTGGGCCAGGACCAGATAGCCGAAGTTGTGCAGCAGCCCGGCGAGGTAGGTCAACCCGGCCTCCGGGCGCTGCGCGCGGGGCATGGCGCGGGTCAGGCCCTCGATCACGGCGGCGGTGTAGATCGCCTGTTGCCAGTAGGGCGTGGCCTGCTGCGGCTGGTCCTTGGGCAGGCTGAGGGTCTTGCCCAGGGCCAGGCCGAGGGCCAAGTTGATCACCAGGTCGAAGCCCAGCACGCGGACGATGGCGTCCTCCACCGAGCGAATCTTGCCCGGCGCGGCGTAGTAGGGCGAGGCCGCCCAGCTAACCACTTGGGCGGCCAGGGCCGGGTCGGTCTCGACCACGCCGGTGATGTCGTCCACCGTGGCGTCCGGGTCGACGCGCAGCTTGATGATCTTCTGCGCGGTCTCCGGCAGCGGCGGAATCTCGATGGTCTCCTCCAGGCGCTGCTGGATGCGCCGGGCGGTGAAGGCCTGCACCGCCTGGGTGATCTCGGCGCGGTCGTCGTCCGGGCGGTCCAGGTTCGGGCTAATGTCGGCGAGCGGCTCGCCGAAGCGCGCGGCGCTGGCCTTGGCCAGGAGGATGGCCTTGTAGTGTTCGCTGCCGATCTCCAGCAGCACGCCCGGCTGGCCGGACTCCACCAGCAGGCTGGGTTCCTGCAGCAGGCGCTCGTCGTACAGGCAGGGTGAACTGGTCAGCGGCGGCAGGCCGGGCAGCACGCCGAGGCTGTGCTTGGCCAGCATGCGTTCCATGCGCTCGGGTTTGACCGCCACCAGCTTGCGCCCGGTCAGCTCGGCCAGGCGGTTGAGGTCGAGCAGCTGGCTCTGCGGGAACAGCACCAGCAGGGCGCCGACCGCGTCCTCCAGCAGTGCCGCCTGGACCCGGCGGCTGGCGGCCAGCGCCGGATGCTCGGGGCGGATATGGCAGGGCACGCCGAGCTTCTCCAGCAGCTGGAGGATCACCGCCGGCGGGCGCGGCGCGGTGTCTGGGGCGAAGGCGACTTCGGTCATGGGCGGTATCCGGCGGAAACTACGTGTCGTCCTGAAGTATAACCAGCGCATCCGCGGTGGCGCTCGGCCACCGGACGGGCGACCAACGGTAGTCCGTGCGCCGCGTCACACCTGACCATACTGCTGGCCGTGGCGCAACCAGCGCTCGAGCAGCGGCGCCACATGCTGCGGCCAGCGCGCCAGCAGCTCCTGGGCCGCCTCGCGCACGGCCGGCAGCAGCTCGGCGTCGCGCATCAGGTCGGCGACCTTGAACTGCAGCAGGCCGGTCTGGCGGGTGCCGAGCATCTCGCCGGGGCCGCGCAGTTCGAGGTCCTTCTCGGCGATGACGAAGCCGTCGCAGGTCTCGCGCATGATGCCCAGGCGCTCGCGGCCGAGTTGCGACAGCGGCGCGTGGTAGAGCAGCACGCAGTGGCTGGCGGCGCTGCCGCGACCGACCCGGCCGCGTAGCTGGTGCAGCTGGGCCAGGCCCAGGCGCTCCGGGTTCTCGATGATCATCAGGCTGGCGTTGGGCACATCGACGCCGACCTCGATCACCGTGGTGGCGACCAGCAGCTGCAGCTCGCCGCGCTTGAACTCATCCATCACCGCGGCCTTCTCGGCCGGCTTCATGCGTCCGTGGATCAGGCCGACGCGCAGCTCGCCCAGCGCGGCGGAGAGCTCCTCGTAGCTGGTCTCGGCGGCCTGGCAGGTGAGTTCCTCGGATTCCTCGATCAGGGTGCATACCCAGTAGGCCTGGCGCCCCTCGCGGCAGGCGGCGCGGACCCGCTCGATCACCTCGCTACGGCGGCTGTCGGCCACCAGCAGGGTGTTCACCGGGGTACGCCCGGGCGGCAGCTCGTCGAGGATCGAGGTGTCCAGATCGGCGTAGGCGCTCATCGCCAGGGTCCGCGGGATCGGCGTGGCGGTCATGATCAGCTGGTGCGGGCAGAGGCGGCCGTCGACGCCCTTCTGGCGCAGCGCCAGGCGCTGCTGCACG
Source organism: Pseudomonas sp. CAU 1711 (assembly GCF_039888625.1). Classification (NCBI taxonomy): domain Bacteria; kingdom Pseudomonadati; phylum Pseudomonadota; class Gammaproteobacteria; order Pseudomonadales; family Pseudomonadaceae; genus Pseudomonas; species Pseudomonas sp. CAU 1711. Next base: position 176,174 of record NZ_JBDQQT010000005.1, on the reverse strand, counting down.
CCGAAACGGTGCTGCTCGTCGATGATCACCAGCGCGAGTTTCTGGAAGCGCACTTCCTCCTGGAACAGCGCATGGGTGCCGACCACCATGGGCGCGCCCTCGGCGATCTGCGTAAGCGCCGCCGCGCGGGCCTTGCCCTTGAGCTTGCCGGCCAGCCAGGCGACCTCGATGCCGAGCGGCGCGAGCCACTTGCCGAAATTGAGGTAGTGCTGCTCGGCGAGGATCTCGGTGGGCGCCATCAGCGCCACCTGGTAGCCGGCCTCCAGCGCCTGCAGCGCGGCCAGCGCGGCGACCACCGTCTTGCCGGCGCCGACGTCGCCCTGTACCAGGCGCAGCATGGGCTCGGCCTGGGCCAGGTCGTAGGCGATCTCGGCGCCGACGCGCTGCTGGGCGCCGGTCGGGGCGAAGCCCAGGTTGGCGAGGAAGCGCTGCGGCAGCTGGCGGGCCGGCGGCAGCACCGGCGCGGCCTGGGCGCGGATCTGCTCGCGCAGGCGCTGCAGCGACAGCTGGTGGGTCAGCAGCTCCTCGAAGGCCAGGCGCTGCTGGGCCCAGTGCTGGCCCTCGGCCAGCTCCGCGACGTCGGCGTCCGGCGGCGGCCGGTGCAGGTAGCGGATGGCCTGATCCAGCGGGCCCAGCTGGTAGTCGCGGGCCAGCTCCGGCGGCAGCCAGTCCGGCAGGCTGTGCGGGCCGAGGCGGGCCAGGGCCAGCTGGCTCAAGCTGCGCAGGCGCTGCTGGGTGAGGCCCTCGGTGGTCGGGTAGATGGGCGTCAGGCTCTGTTCCACCGGCGCCGGCTCGTCGCCGCTCTGCGCGCGGTATTCCGGATGGTAGATCTCCAGGCCGGTGGCACCGGGGCGCACCTCGCCGTAGCAGCGCAGGGCGGTGCCGCGCTTGAGACCGTCCTTCTGCGCCTGGCTGAAGTGGAAGAAGCGCAGGGAGAGGGTGCCGCTGCCGTCCTGCAAACGTACCAGCAGGCTGCGCCGCCTGCCCATGACCACGTCGGCGCCGGCCACCACGCCCTCGACCACGGCGTCCTGGCCGGGGCGCAGGGCGCCTATGGGGGTGATGCGGGTGCGGTCCTGGTAGCGCAGCGGCAGGTGGAACAGCACGTCCTGCAGGCTCTCCAGGCCGACCCGGGCGAGTTTCTCCGCCAAGGCGGCGCCGACGCCCTTGAGCGTGGTGACCGGGACCCGCGCCAGCTCGGTCATGCCGAAACGGCTTCACCCTGGGGGCGGGCCACCGAGCACAGGCGGATGGAGTCGGCCAGCACCTCGATGGCCTTGGGCCGCGGGAAGCTGGCGCGCCAGGCGATGGCCACGGTGCGGTAGGGCGCCGGCGCGGTCAGCGGGCGCACGGCGATCACTCCGGCGGCGTAGTGGTGGCTGTCCACCGCGGAGAACGGCAGGATCGAGATGCCCAGGCCCGAGGCGACCATGTGGCGGATGGTCTCCAGCGAGCTGGACTCCACCGTGGTGTGCTTGGCCGAGTCCTCGCCGCCCTTGCGCAGGCTGGGGCAGGCCTCCAGCACCTGGTCGCGGAAGCAGTGGCCTTCGCCGAGCAGCAGCAGGCTCTTGTCGTTGAGCATCTCGGTGTCGATGCTCTCGCGCTCGGCCCAGGGGTGGCCGGCCGGCAGCAGGGCGAAGAAGGGTTCGTCGTACAGCGGCTTGGTCAGCACGTCGGCCTCCTGGAACGGCAGGGCGATGATGATGGCGTCCAGCTCGCCGGTCCTGAGCTTGTCGCGCAGGGTGTGGGTGAAGTTCTCCTCGATATACAGCGGCATCTGCGGGGCGACCCGGTGCAGCTGCGGGATCAGGTGGGGAAACAGGTAGGGCCCGACCGTGTAGATGGCGCCGATCTTCAGGGGCGCGGTCAGCTGGTTCTTGCCGGCCTGGGCCAGCTCGCGGATGCCCTGGGCCTGCTCCAGCACCTTCTGCGCCTGGGTGACTATGCCCTCGCCGACCGGGGTCAGGCGCACCGCGCTCTTGCTGCGCTCGAAGATCAGCACGCCGAGCTCGTCCTCCAGCTTCTTCACCCCAACCGACAGGGTCGGCTGGCTGACGTGGCAACGCTCGGCGGCGCGGCCGAAATGCTGCTCCTGGGCGAGGGTGACGATGTAGCGCAATTCGGTGAGGGTCATAGTCAAATTCCATTGAGATGCGCTCAAGCATAGCGAGTGCATTCGATGGAACCAACCGGCCGGCCGACAAAGATGCGGCCGCTTCGGGAGAAGTGCCCGCCGCGTGGCTCAGCGGGTCAGGGTGAAGTTGAGCGGATAGTCGACCGACAGGCTGTTGCCGCTCAGCACCTTGGCCGGCGGCGGCGGCACCGGGCTGGCCTGGCGCAGCTGGCGCTGCACGTCGCGGTCGAAGGCGGCGCGCGCGGTGGAACTCTTCACCTCACTGGCGAGGATGCGGCCACGGCCATCGACGGTGAAACTGACCAGCAGGGCATGCTTGCTGCCGGCACGGTTGAAGCGGCGCTCGCGCTCCGGATAGTGCAGGCGCTTGCTCAGGTAGGCCTGCAGCTTGGCCATCCACAGGGCCTTCTCGCGGTCGATCTCGCCCTGGGTGTTCTGCCGCTGCGTCGGCGCTTTCACCGGCGCGGCGCTCTGCTCCTGGCTCGCCACCTTGGGCGCCTCGGGCTGCGGCTTGACCTCGGGCTTGGGCGCTTGCGGCTCGACCTTGGGCTTGGGTTTGGCCACGACCAGCCTGGGTTTGGGCGCCTCGACCAGCTCGGGGATGGGGTCGGGTTGCGGTTCGGGCTCGACCCGCGGCTGTGGTGGAGTGGGCTGCGGCGGCGCCACCGGTTCCAGCTCGACCAGCATGGCCGCCGGCTCCAGCAGCACCGGGGTGGCCGCCGGGCGCCACAGCAGGGCGGCCTGGTACAGGGCGATGTGCAGCCCGACCACGGCGAGCAGGCTGAGGGCCCAGAGCGGCAGACGACGCGCCTGGCTCATCGAGTGCCGACCGTTTCCAGGCCGACCAGGCCGATCTTCAGGTAGCCGGCGCCGCGCAGGCCGTCCATCACCTGCATCAGGTCGGCATAGTCCACGCCCTTGTCGCCGCGCACGAAGATGGTCTTGTCCTTGTCGGCGCCGGTCAGCTTGTCCAGCGCGGCGCCGAGCTGGCTCGGGTCGATCTGCTGGTCGTCCAGGTACAGGCTGGTATCGGCCTTGATGCTCAGGTAGACCGGCTTGTCCGGCCGCGGCGTCGGCTGGGCGGTGGAGGCCGGCAGGTCGATCTTGACGTCCACCGTGGCCAGTGGCGCGGCGACCATGAAGATGATCAGCAGCACCAGCATCACGTCGATGAAGGGGGTGACGTTGATCTCGTGGTTTTCCTGGAGGTCGTCACCGCCCTCGTGCAGATGCAGGCCCATGCCTCATACCGCCTTGGCGATCGGCTGGGCGCGCTCGCCGCTCGGCTGGTCGAGGTCGCGGCTGACCAGCAGCAGGACCTGGGCCGAGGCGTCGGCGACCTGCGCCTTGTAGCCGGCGATGGAGCGGGCGAAGACGTTGTACACCACCACGGCCGGGATCGCCGCGACCAGGCCCAGGGCGGTGGCCAGCAGGGCCTCGGCGATGCCGGGGGCGACCACGGCGAGGTTGGTGGTCTGCGACTCGGCGATGCCGATGAAGCTGTTCATGATGCCCCAGACGGTGCCGAACAGGCCGACGAAGGGCGCGGTGGAACCTATGGTGGCGAGCACGCCGGTGCCCTGGCTCATGGCGCGGCCGCTGGCGGCGACCAGGCGCTCCAGGCGGAAGCTGACGCGCTCCTTGATGCCTTCCTTGTCGCGGCAGCCGGCGGACAGGCGCAGTTCCTCGCGGGCGTCCTCGATCAGCAGGGCGCTGAAGCTGTGTTTGGCGCGCGCCCGCTCGGCGGCCTGGGCCAGGCTGCGGGCGGCCTTCAGGTCGGGCAGCTCGCGGCGCAGGCGGCGGCGGGCGACCAGCAGTTCCAGCCCCTTGGCGACCCATACGGTCCAGGTGAGGATCGAGGCCAGTACCAGGCCGATCATCACGCCCTTCACCACGCGGTCGGCGTTCTGGTACATGCCCCAGGGCGAGAGGTCGTGCAGCACGGGTTCCTCGGCCGGCTCGGCGCTGGCGCCGTCCAGCGCCTCGACTGCGGCGAGCAACTGCTCGGCGTCGGCGATGTTGTTCTGTTGCAGGAATGCCTGGCGAGCGGTTTCGATTTGCTTGGCGCTGGCCTGCTCGCCCAGGGCGTCCAGCCTGGCCTTGAGGGCCTCGGCCTGCGGATGGGCGGGCGCCAGGGGCTCGGTGGCGCTGGCGGGCCCTGGCTGGGCGAGCGCGGCGGCCTCTTCGGCCAGCGCGCCGAGCGGCAGCAGCAGCCCCAGCAGCAGGGCGGCCAGGGACAGGCGAGGGGCGAGGGTTGGCTGGGCGCGGAGGGCGGTAGAATTCATGCTGGCCGGACCTGAAGTGGGGGAGCGAGGGCGAGGCGAAACGCGACCCCGCGCAAAGACGGCCTGCATTATTGCAAGTAATTCTTGTTTATGAAAGCGACGCCCGGCTGCCGGGTGCCCCGAGACACAGGCTCTGCGAGGTTCTTCGAGATGGTTCCAACCCTGATGATTGTCGGCTGCGGCGATGTCGGCGGCCGCCTGGCGCGCCGCATGCTCGCCGCCGGCTGGACCACCCATGGTCTGCGCCGCGATGTGGCGCGCCTGCCGGCGGGCGTGCTGGCGGTGCCCGGCGACCTGCAGAGCGACCAATGCCCCGCGGCCTGGCCGCAGGGCGAGCTGGATTACCTGGTGTACTGCGTAGCGGCCAGTCAGCACGACGAGGCCGGCTACCGCAGCGCCTACGTCGACGGCCTACGCCGTGCACTGGCCTGGCTGGCCGAGCGCGGCCAGCGGCCGCGGCGCCTGCTGTTCGTCTCCAGCAGCGGGGTCTATGCCCAGCGCGGCGGCGAGTGGATAGACGAGGACTCGCCGGCCGAGGCCGAAAGCTATTCGGGAAGGATCATGCGCGAGGCCGAACGTCTGGCACTCGACTCGGGTCTGCCGGCCAGCCTGGTGCGCCTGACCGGCATCTACGGGCCGGGCCGCGAAAGGCTGCTCAACCAGGTGCGCCAGGGCTACCGGGTGGCCTGCGAGCCGCCGCTGTACGCCAACCGCATCCATGCCGAGGATGCCGCCGGCCTGCTGGCCCATCTGCTCCAGGCCGATGCCGCCGACACGCCGCTACAGCACTGCTATCTGGGCGTGGACGACGAACCGGCGCCGCTGCATGAGGTGGTCGGCTGGCTGCGCGAGCGCCTGGGCGTGACCGCATGGGCGGAGCAGGACAGCGTGCGCCGCGCCGGCAGCAAGCGCTGCAGCAACGCGCGGGCCAGGGCCCTGGGCTGGGCGCCGCAGTATCCCAGCTACCGCGAGGGCTATGCGGCGGTGCTGGCGGGGGAGTTCGGCTAAGGCTGGCGCTGGTTTCCCTCTCCCCTCGGGAGAGGGTGCCCGCAGGGCGGGTGAAGGGCGGTCTGCAGTGCCCTCACCCCGGCCCTCTCCCGGAGGGAGAGGGGGTTGGTCCTACCATGCGGGGCATACCGAAGCGGCCAGAAACAATCCGCCCGCCCCGGAGCAGTGCTCAGTCGCGCTGCAGCAGCCAGGCCTGGCGCCCGGGGCTGTATTCCGGCACTTCGTCCGGCGCGGCGCGGTTGAGCGCCTGGAAGATGCGCAGCCGATCGCCGTCGCGCTGGAACAGCCAGGGCGCGCCCCGCTCGCCCAGTTGCAGCCACAGGCTGTCGTGCTCGCCGGCCATCGAGGCGCAGTCGCCGGCCAGGCACAGGGCATAGCGTTCGGCGCCGGGCAGGCCCTCCAGGCGACCGTCCGGGTGGAACAGCACCAGGCCGCCCTGGCCGACGCCCTCGCGGATGCTCCACTCGCCGCCCAGGTAGGCCTGGTACAGCGCCCACTCGAAGCTGCTGCCCAGCGGCGCGCCGGGTTCGGCCGCGTGGGCGGGGCGGGCGAACTGCTGCTCGGGGCCGTAGGCGCTGGCCTCCTGGGTCAGACGCTCGCCGTGCAGGCGCAAGCGCTCCTGGTAGTTGCCCGGGTAGTCCACCGTCAGCTGGCCGTCCTCGCTCATGCCGAGGCGCCCCTCGGGCGCCTCGAAGCCATTGCTGTAGCTGGCCAGACCGCGTTGGGCGTCGAGCCGCCATTCGAGCACCGGGCCATAGGCCAGCAGCGCCTCGCGCAGCGGCCCACCCTCACGGGCGGCCTCGACTATCGGCTGGTTGATCCAGGTGCCGTCCGGGCTCTGCGGTCCGGCACAGCCGGCCAGCAGGCCGGCGCAGAGGGCGATTGCCAGCGTGTGGCGCATGGCTCAGTCGATGACCAGGATGCCGTCCATCTCCACCTGCGCGCCGCGCGGCAGGGCGGCTACGCCGATGGCGGCGCGGGCCGGGTAGGGCTGCTCGAAGTAGCGGCCCATGATCTCGTTGACCTTGGCGAAGTGGGACAGGTCGGTGAGGAAGATGTTCAGCTTGACCACGTCCTTGAAGCTGCCGCCGGCCGCTTCGATCACCGCCTTGAGGTTCTCGAACACCTGCACGGTCTGCTCCTCGAAGCCCTGCACCAGCTCCATGCTCTGCGGATCCAGGGGGATCTGCCCGGACAGGTAGACGGTGTTGCCGGCCTTGATCGCCTGCGAGTAGGTGCCGATGGCGGCGGGGGCGTTGGGCGAAGTGATGACGGTCTTGCTCATGGGAACTCCGATTCCGATGGGGTTGTTGTTCTGCGGCAGCGTGCCCTCAGGCGCGCATGCGGGTGATGCGGATGACGCCGGCCAGGGAGCGCAGCTTCTTGATGACGCGCGCCAGGTGCACGCGGTCATGCACGCTGATGACCAGCTGGACCACGCTGATGCGGCCGTCGCGCTCGTCCATGCCGATCTTCTCGATATTGCCGTCGGCGGCGGCCACCGTGCTGGCCAGCACGGCGATCAGGCCGCGCTGGTGCTCCAGCTCGACGCGCAGTTCGACGTTGAACTCGCCGGCCACGTCCTTGGCCCAGTTGAGCTGGATGCACTTCTCTGCGTTGTGGCGGATCTCGGCGATGTTCTTGCAGTTCTCCAGGTGCACCACCATGCCCTTGCCGGCCGACAGATAGCCGACGATGGGGTCGCCGGGGATCGGCGTGCAGCACTTGGCGTAGCTCAGCACCAGGCCCTCGGTGCCACGGATGGCCAGCGGCCCGTCCGGGCTCGGCGCCGCCTCGCCGTTCTCGGCCAGCAGGCGGCGGGCGACCACGTAAGCCATGCGATTGCCCAGGCCGATGTCTTCTAGCAGGTCCTCGAGCACTTCCAGGCGGTACTCGCCGAGCACGGCCTGGATGCGCTCCGGCGCGATCTTCTCCAGGTGGCTGTCGAAGCCGGTGAGGGTCTTGTTCAGCAGGCGCTCGCCCAGGCTGATGGACTCGGAGCGGCGCTGCAGCTTGAGGGCGTGGCGGATATGGGTGCGCGCCTTGCCGGTGACCACGAAGTTGAGCCAGGCCGGGTTCGGTCGTGCGCCGGGGGCGGTGACTATCTCCACCGTCGAGCCGCTCTCCAGGGCCTGCGACAGCGGCGCCAGGCGGCGGTTGATGCGGCAGGCGATGCAGCTGTTGCCGACGTCGGTGTGCACCGCGTAGGCGAAGTCGACCGCGGTGGAGCCCTTCGGCAGCTCCATGATGCGGCCCTTGGGCGTGAACACGTAGACCTCGTCGGGGAACAGGTCGATCTTCACGCTCTCGATGAATTCCAGCGAGTTGCCGGCGCGCTGCTGCATCTCCAGCACGCCCTTGACCCACTGGCGCGCGCGCGCGTGGTTGCCCTTGGGCGCCTCGTCGGCATCCGACTTGTACAGCCAGTGGGCGGCGATGCCGTTGTTGGCCATCTCCTCCATCTCGCGGGTGCGGATCTGGATCTCGATGGGCACGCCGTGCATGCCGAACAGGGTGGTGTGCAGCGACTGGTAGCCGTTGGCCTTGGGAATCGCGATGTAGTCCTTGAAGCGGCCGGGCAGGGGTTTATACAGGTTGTGCACGGCGCCGAGCACGCGGTAGCAGGTGTCGACCTTGTCGACCACGATGCGGAAGGCGTAGACGTCCATGATCTCGTTGAACGCCCGGCGCTTGCCGCGCATCTTCTGGTAGATGCTGTAGAGGTGCTTCTCGCGGCCGATCACCTCGCCGTGCAGGCCCTCGCGGGCGAGGCAGGCGGTGATCGATTCCTCGATCTTGGCGACGATTTCCTTGCGGTTGCCCCGCGCGCGGCGGACCGCGGCGCGGATGCGCTCGGAGCGCATCGGGTGCATGGCCTTGAAGCCGAGGTCCTCGAACTCCACGCGCATGCTGTGCATGCCCAAGCGGTTGGCGATGGGCGCGTAGATTTCCAGGGTTTCCTTGGCGATGCGCCGGCGCTTCTCGCCGGACAGCACTTCCAGGGTGCGCATGTTGTGCAGGCGGTCGGCCAGCTTGACCAGGATCACGCGGATATCGCGGGCCATGGCCATGGCCATCTTCTGGAAGTTCTCGGCCTGGGCCTCGGCCTTGGTCTCGAAGTTCATCTGGGTCAGCTTGCTGACCCCGTCGACCAGCTCGGCCACGGTTTCGCCGAATTGCGCGTGGAGCGCCTCCTTGGCGATGCCGGTGTCCTCGATCACGTCGTGCAGCATGGCCGCCATCAGGCTCTGATGGTCCATGTGCATGTCGGCGAGGATATTGGCGACGGCGAGCGGATGGGTGACGTAGGCCTCGCCGCTGCGGCGGCGCTGGCCGTCGTGGGCCTGCTCGGCGTAGAAGTAGGCGCGGCGGACCAGGTTGACCTGATCCGTGGCCAGGTAGGTCGAGAGTCGGTCGGCGAGGGTGTCTATGCTCGGCATGGGTTCACCCCTTGCCGAGACGGCGTTGTACCCGGAGCCGCAAGACGTCGACCAGGCATAGGCTTACAGAGGCTCGTTGGCCTCTTCCTCGAAGGCGGCGGCGAACAGCGGCTCTTCCTCGACGATGTCTTCCTGGGCGACGAACTCGGCGTCGACCAGGTTGCCGGCGATCTCGCGCAGGGCGACCACGGTCGGCTTGTCGTTTTCCCAGGCGACCTTCGGCTCCTTGCCGCCGGTGGCCAGCTGACGGGCACGCTTGGTGGCCAGCATGACCAGCTCGAAGCGGTTGTCTACGTTCTCCAGGCAGTCTTCAACGGTAACGCGGGCCATGATGTTCCTCGTGGCAAATAGCAGATAAGGCTGGGCCCGGATGGGCGAGCGGACTGAATATTGTAAAGCAGCGACAAGCGACAAGCTACAAGCAGGCGTTGAACGGCCTTGCTTTTACTCGCGGCTTGTGGCTTGCGGCCGCTGTCAGGCCAGCAGCTCGCCCAGCAGCCCGGCATGGCGCTGCGACTGGGCGTTGACCAGCAGCTGGTTGGCACGGAACACCGCGCGCAGGTCCTCCAGGGCGTGGCCGAAGTCGTCGTTGATCACCAGGTAGTCGTACTCGACATAGTGGCTCATCTCGGCGACCGCGTCGCGCATGCGCCGCTCGATGATCTCGGCGCTGTCCTGGCCGCGCTGAGTCAGGCGCTGGCGCAGCGCCTCCTGGGTCGGCGGCAGGATGAAGATCGACTTGGCCTGCGGCATCAGCTTGCGTACCTGCTGCGCGCCCTGCCAGTCGATCTCCAGGATCAGGTCGAAGCCCTCGGCCAGGGTCTGCTCGACCCACTTCTGCGAGGTGCCGTAGAAGTTGTCGAAGACCTGGGCGTGCTCGAGGAACTCGCCGCGCTCGATCATGGCGGTGAAGCTCGCGTGGTCGACGAAGTGGTAGTTGACCCCGTCCTGCTCGCCCGGGCGCATGGCGCGGGTGGTGTGCGACACCGACACGCGGGTGCGCGGCTCGCTGTCGAGCAGGGCCTTGACCAGGCTGGTCTTGCCGGCGCCTGAGGGGGCGGAAACGATGTAGAGGGTGCCGGTAGTCACGGTCATCTGTCTGTCCTGAGTGGGCCGGGGCTTATTCGATATTCTGGACCTGCTCGCGCATCTGCTCGATCAGGACTTTCAAGTTGACCGCAGCCTGGGTGCTGCGCGGGTCGAAGGCCTTGGAACCGAGGGTGTTGGCCTCGCGGTTGAGTTCCTGCATGAGGAAGTCCAGGCGCCGGCCGGCGGCGCCGCCGGCCTTGAGCACGCGGCGCACCTCGGCGACGTGGGTGGCGAGGCGATCCAGCTCCTCGGCCACGTCGCTCTTCTGCGCCAGCAACACCAGCTCCTGCTCCAGGCGCTGCGGGTCCAACTCGGCCTTCATCTCGGCGAAGCGCGCTTCGATCTTCTGCCGCTGGCCCGCCAGCATCTCGGGGATCAGCGTGCGCAGGGCGGCGACTTCCTCGAGGATGGCATCCAGGCGCTCGCCCAGCAGCTTGGCCAGCTCGGCGCCCTCGCGGGCGCGGCCGTTCTTCAGCTCGCCCAGGGCCTGCTCGAACAGTTTGAGGGCGGCGGCGTTGAGTGCCTGCGGGTCGGCGGCGTCGGCCACCAGCACGCCGGGCCAGGCCAGCACTTCCAGGGGGTTGAGCGGGGCCGGCTGGCGGATCAGCGCGGCCACCTGCTCGGCGGCGTCGACCAGCTGGCGGGCACGCTGCTCGTCCACCTGCAGGCTCTTGCCGGCGTTTTCCTCGGCGAAGCGCAGGGTGCACTCCACCTTGCCGCGCGACAGGCCCTGGCGCAGGGCCTCGCGCACCGCGCCTTCGAGATCGCGGAAGGCGTCCGGCAGGCGCAGGTGCGGTTCCAGGTAGCGGTGGTTGACCGAGCGCAGTTCCCAGCTCAGGGTGCCATTGGCTTCGGCGCCTTCGGTGCGGGCGAAGGCGGTCATGCTGTGCACCATGGGAAGACCTCGTGGCGATGAATGAGGCGCCGGATTGTAGCGCAGAGCGACGGCCGGCCCAATCTGGCCCGACGCGGCGCTATAATGCCCGCAGGTTCGGGCGTCGCCGCGTCCGAGATTTCCGCTTTTCGATAGGTACCAGCAGATGAAACGTCCCAGCGGCCGCGCTTCCACCCAGTTGCGCTCCGTGCGCATCACCCGCAACTACACCAAGCACGCCGAGGGTTCGGTGCTGGTCGAGTTCGGCGACACCAAGGTGGTCTGCACCGCCAGCGTCGAGGCCGGCGTGCCGCGCTTCCTCAAGGGCCAGGGGCAGGGCTGGCTGACCGCCGAGTACGGCATGCTGCCGCGCGCCACCGGCGAGCGCAACGCGCGCGAGGCCAGCCGCGGCAAGCAGGGCGGCCGCACCCTGGAGATCCAGCGCCTGATCGGCCGCTCGCTGCGCGCCGCGCTGGACATGAGCAAGCTGGGCGAGAACACCATCTACATCGACTGCGACGTGATCCAGGCCGACGGCGGTACCCGTACCGCCTCCATCACCGGTGCCATGGTGGCGCTGGCCGACGCCCTGAAGGTGCTGAAGAAACGCGGCGCGCTCAAGGGCGAGCCGCTCAAGCAGATGGTCGCCGCCGTGTCGGTGGGCATCTACCAGGGCGAGCCGGTGCTGGACCTGGACTACCTGGAAGACTCGGCCGCCGAGACCGACCTCAATGTGGTGATGACCGACAAGGGCGGCTTCATCGAGGTGCAGGGCACCGCCGAGGGCGCCCCCTTCCAGCCGGAAGAACTCAATGCCATGCTGGCGCTGGCCCAACAGGGCATGCGCGAGCTGTTCGAGCTGCAGCGCGCCAGCCTGGCCGACTGATTCCCATCAACCGCGGAGAGTCCCATGGAAGAGCAGAACCTCAGTTCCACCCCGAGCCCGGAAGCCCGTCAGTGGGCGATGTTCTGTCACTTCGCGGCTTTCGCCGGGTTGCTGATCCCCTTCGGCAACCTGCTCGGCCCGCTGATCGTCTGGCAGCTCAAGCGCGACCTCGACCCCTTCGTCGACGATCAGGGCAAGGAGGCGCTGAACTTCCACATCACCGTGTCTCTCGCCGCGCTGGTCTGCCTGCTGCTGGCCGTGGTGGTGATCGGCTTCCTGCTGCTGCCGCTGCTCGGTCTGGCGGCCCTGGTGCTGACCATCATCGCCGGGATCAAGGCCAACGAGGGCCAGACCTACCGTTACCCACTGTGTTGGCGGCTGGTCAAATGACGCCAAGGCCCCGCTCGCGGGGCCTTTTCATGCAATCACCGATACAAGGAAGGCAGTAAGTGGCCGGAGCCAGTCTGTTAACTCTGCTCGACGACATCGCCAGCGTGCTGGACGATGTCGCAGTCATGACCAAGGTGGCGGCGAAGAAGACCGCCGGGGTGCTGGGCGACGACCTGGCGCTGAACGCCCAGCAGGTCACCGGGGTGCGCGCCGAGCGCGAGCTGCCGGTGGTCTGGGCGGTGGCCAAGGGGTCGCTGCTGAACAAGGCCGTCCTGGTGCCGGCGGCGCTGCTGATCAGCGCCTTCGCGCCCTGGCTGGTGACCCCGCTGCTGATGCTCGGCGGCGCCTTCCTCTGCTTCGAGGGCTTCGAGAAGCTGGCGCACAAGTTCCTCCATAGCGCGGAAGAGGACCGCCAGCACCACGCCGAGCACCTCCAGGCCCTGGTCGACCCGGAAGTGGACATACAGGCTTTCGAGCGGGACAAGATCAAGGGCGCGGTGCGCACCGACTTCATCCTCTCCGCCGAGATCATCGCCATCACCCTCGGCGTGGTGGCCGAGCAGGCTTTCCTGCAGCAGGTGATAGTGCTGTCCGGCATCGCCGTGCTGATAACGCTCTGCGTCTACGGTCTGGTCGGCGGCATCGTCAAGCTGGACGACGCCGGCCTGTACTTGAGCCAGCGCGCCAGCGCCGCGCTGCAACGTCTGGGGCATGGCCTGCTATGGCTGGCGCCCTGGCTGATGAAGCTGCTCTCGGTGGTCGGCACCGCGGCCATGTTCATGGTCGGTGGCGGCATCCTCACCCACGGCATTCCCGGCGCTCACGCGCTGATCCATCACTGGGTCGAGGCAATCGATGCGCTGCCCGCCATCGGCGGGGTGTTGGCCGTGCTGACGCCGACCCTGGTCGACGCCCTGTTCGGCATTCTGGTCGGCGCCCTGGTGCTGTTGCTGGTGAGCGCCGCCGGCAAGGCCTGGGGTGCGCTGCGCGCCGTACGCTAAAGCGGGGGGCGTGACCGCCCTCAGCTCTCGTCCTTCAGCTCGGCGCCCGGCGCGTGCTGCTGCACCGACTCCACGCCGCGCACCGCGCCGGCATGGCTGGCGTACTGCTGGCTCTGCCCGACCACCTGGCCGTTGCCGGCCTTGAGCACGAAGTGGTGCTTGCCGGCGGCCGTCTCCTTGATCTCGAAGGCGCTGTCGTGCTGCGAGTTCTCGCGCACCGACGCGATGCCGTCCAGGGCCGACTGCTTGGCCCTGTACAGCTCGCTGCTGAGGATGACCTCGCCGTTGCCGGCGAGCAGGTTGAAGTGGAACTGACCGTCGCTGGCTTTCTTCAGGTGGAACTTGCTGGCCATGGCCCGACACTCCTGTGGTGGGGAAGGATCAGCTAAGCCTAGCCCTCTGCCCGCGGATGAGTGATTGCCAAGGCTTCGCGAGCAGAGCTCGCTCCTGCGGGGCCTTGAAGGGCCTCCGTGGCGGACCGCTCAGGCCGGGTCGAGCAATCCCTTGAGACGGTCGCGGAAGCTCTGGATCAGCGGTTCGCGCGAGCGTCCGCGGCGCAGGGCCAGGCTGAACGGCGCCTGGTAGCCGAAGGTGGTGGGCAGCAGCACCTTGAGCCGGCCCTGCTCGACCCAGGGCTGCGCATAGTGCTCCGGCAGGTAGCCGATATAGGCGCCGGACAGCACCAGGATCAGCTGCGCCTCCATCGACTCCACCGTCGCCGCGCTGTGCTTGAAGCCGTGCCGGGCCAGCTCGCTCTGGCTCCAGTAGCCGCGGCCGACCATGCGCTGCTGGGTGATCACCTCGGCGGGAATCTTGCGCTGGGCGAACAGCGGGTGGCGGTCGCTGCAGTACAGCCAGTGCTGTTCGCGATACAGGGCCTGGTAGCTCAGGCCGTTCATCCGCGTATAGAAGGCGCCGATGGCCAGGTCCAGGCGGTTCTCCAGTACCGCCAGCTGCAGCTCGGCCGGGCTCTGCACCACCAGGTGCAGGTGCACGGCCGGGTGCTCCTGGCTGTAGGCGCCGATCACCTCGGCCAGCGGCAGCGCCGGGTCGCTCACCGTGGAGTCCAGCACGCCGAGGTTGAGGGTGCCGCGCAGCTCGCCCTTGAGCGCCGCCGAGTAGCGTTCGAAGCCCTCCAGCTCGGCGAGCAGGCGCAGGGTCTCCTGGTGGAACAGCTCGCCCTTGCTGGTCAGGCTGAAGCCGCCGCGGCCGCGGTGACAGAGCACCAGGCCCAATTGCGCCTCCAGCTGGCTCATATAGGTGCTGATCGCCGAGGTGGACAGGTTGAGCTCCTGCTGGGCCGCGGCGAATCCCTGGCAGCGCACCACGCTGGCGAAGATGCGCAGCAGCTTGAGATCGGGCAGGGCGAGGGCCATGGCGGATTCCGGCTCGTAGGATGGGTTGAGCGCAGCGATACCCATGCGGCAAGCGATGGGTTACGCCGCTACGCGGCAAACCCATCCTACGGTGCCGGCGATTAGTTTAGGAATTCATGAAGTAATTATTTCGCCACAGCGATTCTTTTTGTCGCCCCGGCGCAGAAGAATCGGGCCCACGCTTCGCCCGGGTCGCTCGACCGCTCCGGGTTCATTACAAGACAACACCGTGAGGCCCACCCGTGGACAAGATCCTGCACCAGCCCCTGGGCGGCAACGAAATGCCCCGTTTCGGCGGCATCGCCACCATGATGCGTCTGCCGCATATCCAGAACCTCGAAGACAAACGCCAGCTCGACGCCGCCTTCGTCGGCGTGCCACTGGACATCGGCACCTCGCTGCGCTCCGGCACCCGCTTCGGCCCGCGCGAGATCCGCGCCCAGTCGGTGATGATCCGCCCCTACAACATGGCCACCGGCGCCGCGCCGTTCGACTCGCTCAATGTGGCCGACATCGGCGACGTGGCGATCAACACCTTCAACCTGATGGAAGCCGTGCGCATCATCGAAGAGGCCTACGACGAGATAGCCGAACTCGGCATCAAGCCGCTGACCCTCGGCGGCGACCACACCATCACCCTGCCGATCCTGCGTGCCCTGCACAAGAAACACGGCAAGATCGGCCTGGTGCATATCGATGCCCATGCCGATGTGAACGACCAGATGTTCGGCGAGAAGATCGCCCACGGCACCACCTTCCGCCGCGCCCAGGAGGAAGGCCTGCTCGACAGCCAGCGCGTGGTGCAGATCGGCCTGCGCGCCCAGGGCTATACCGCCGAGGACTTCAACTGGAGCCGCAAGCAGGGCTTCCGCGTGGTGCAGGCCGAGGAGTGCTGGCACAAGTCGCTGGAGCCGCTGATGGCCGAGGTGCGCGAGAAGGTCGGCGGCGGCCCGGTGTACCTGACGTTCGACATCGACGGCATCGACCCGGCCTGGGCGCCGGGCACCGGCACCCCGGAGATCGGCGGCCTGACCACCATCCAGGCGATGGAGATCATCCGCGGCTGCCAGGGCCTGGACATCATCGGCGGCGACCTGGTCGAGGTCTCGCCGCCCTACGACACCACCGGCAACACCTCGCTGCTGGGCGCCAACCTGCTCTACGAAATGCTCTGCGTGCTGCCGGGCGTGCAGCGCCGCTAGGCGCCGCCCCGATTTTGCTTTCACCGCTCCATTCGCCAATAACAACAAGCGGCTTTCCAGCCTGAACAGGAGTCACCGATGAAAAACCGTCCGCTGCAACTGGCCACCGCCGTGCTGGCCGCCACTCTGAGTACCACGCTACTGGCCGCCGACAAGCCGTCTTTCGTCGAGTCGGGCAGCTTCCAGGTCTGTTCCGACCCGACCTACCCGCCGATGGAGTTCTTCGCGAAGACCGGCGACCGCGAACCGAGCGGCTTCGACGCCGATCTGATCCGTGCCCTGGCCAAGCACTGGGGCGTGCAGCCGCGCTTCATCGTGACCGAGTTCACCGGCCTGCTGCCGGGCCTGGACGCCAAGCGCTGCGATGCGGTGATCAGTGGCACCCTGGTGACGCCCGAGCGCACCCAAAAGCTGCATGCCGTGCCCTATCTGAACACTGCAACCATCGTCTTCGGCAGCGGCAAGGGCGACCTCCGGTTGAGCTCGCTGGACGACCTCTCCGGCAAAGTGGTGGCCGTGCAATCCGGTACCCAGTACGTGGCCATCATGGAGAAGCTCAATGCCGATCTGACGGCCGCCGGCAAGACCCCGGCCACCCTGCAGACCTACCCCAAGGGCAGCGACGTGGCCCAGCAGGTGCTGGTCGGCCGCGCCGCCGCCGGTCTGTCCCAGGACACCGAACTGGCCTACCGCGAACTGCAGACCCCGGGCCAGTTCAAGACCCTCTACAGCTTCCCGGACAAGGACATCTTCGGCGCCTACATGCGTCCGGACGATGCCGACAAGGCGGCCGTTCAGGCCGCCGTCGAGGCGCTCAAGGCCAACGGCACGCTCAAGGCCATCGCCGAGAAGTGGAAGCTCGACCCGGCCAACCTGGCCACCGCCCAGTAAGGATCTGCCCCCTTCTCCCATCCGAGGGAGGGGGGCAGTGGCCCGCGCAGGGCCGGGGGCTGCCTTGCCCTCACCCCAGCCCTCTCCCGACGGGAGAGGGAGCCTTGACACCACTGCGCCCGATCATCTGGCGCTCGCTTCCTTCACGCAGGACACGCACATGAACTTCGATGTCGCCGTCTTCTGGGATGCCCTGACCTCCTACCATTTCTTCCGGGGGGCCTGTATCACCCTGGTGCTGGCGCTGGTCTCGCACTCGGTGGGCATTCTCATCTCGATCCCCGCCGCCCTCGCCCTGGATGGCCCTGGCAACCCGGCACGTACCGCCCTGCGCGGCGTGCTCAGCGTATTCCGTGGCGCGCCGACCCTGCTGCAGCTGCTGTTCGTGTGGAACGCCCTGCCGCAGTTCTTCCCGGCCTTCCGCGAGGAGTGGTTCACGCCCTTCATCGCCGCCTGGATCGCCCTGTCGCTCAACGAGGCGGCCTACCAGGTGGAGATCAACCGCGCCGCGCTCAAGGCGGTGGACCGTGGCCAGTATGCTGCCGGCCATGCGCTCGGCCTGTCGCGCTGGCACACCTTCCGTTACGTGATCCTGCCGCAGGCGGCGCGCATCGCCATCCCGCCGACCTCCAACGAATTCATCACCCTGCTCAAGATCACTTCGCTGGCCTCGGTGATCTCCCTGCAGGAACTGATGGCGGTGACCTCGCAAACGGTCTCCACCACCTTCCAGTTCTCCGAGTACTACGCCGTCGCCCTGGTCTACTACCTGGCCATGGTCTACAGCCTGACCTGGCTGCAGTCCGGCCTGGAGCGCCGCCTGTCCTGGGACGCGGCCGCCGCCGCGCCGGTCGGCCTGGTGCAACGTACCCTGGCGCGCATGCGCCGCATCTGAGGAGTCCGCCATGAGCGAAATCATCCGTCTGCACCAGGTCGGCAAGCGCTACGGCAGCTTCCAGGTGCTGCAGGGCATCGACCTGTCCGTCGAGCAGGGCGAGAAGATCGTCATCTGTGGGCCATCCGGCTCTGGCAAGTCGACCCTGATCCGCTGCATCAACCGTCTCAACCCGCACGACAGTGGCAGCATCACCGTCGAGGGCCAGGACATCGCCACCCGCGCCGGCGGCGAGCATGTGCGCCGCGAGGTGGGCATGGTGTTCCAGAACTTCAACCTGTTCCCGCATCTGACCGTGCTGGACAACTGTACCCTGGCGCCGATGAAGGTGCGCGGCATGTCGCGCCAGGACGCCGAAGCCCTGGCCATGAAGTACCTGGGCCGCGTGCATATCGGCAGCCAGGCGCACAAGAAGCCCGGCCAGCTTTCCGGTGGGCAGCAGCAGCGCGTGGCGATTGCCCGAGCCCTGTGCATGAACCCCAAGGTGATGCTGTTCGACGAGCCGACCTCGGCCCTCGACCCGGAAATGGTCGGCGAGGTACTGGAGGTGATGACCGAGCTGGCCCAGGACGGCATGACCATGCTCTGCGTGACCCACGAGATGGGCTTCGCCCGCCAGGTGGCCGACCGCGTGGTGTTCATGGACGCCGGACAGATTGTCGAGACCGCCACTCCGGCGCAGTTCTTCGACAATCCGCGGCACCCACGCAGCCGTGCCTTCCTCTCGCAGATCCGCCACTGATGGACAGGCTCGAGGCTCAGCTGCGCCACGACCTGGCCGCGGCCTACCGGTTGGCCGCCAGGTTCGGCTGGGACGACACCCTCTATACGCACTTCTCGGTGCGCCTGCCGGGGGTGGCGCCGCGCTTCCTGATCAATCCCTTCGGCCTGCTGTTCGAGGAGATCCGGGCCAGCGACCTGCTGGTGGTGGATATGGACGGCCGCGTGCTGGGTGGCGAGGCCGACTACAACGTGGCCGGCTTCACCATCCACAGCGCCGTGCACATGGCTCGCGCCGACGCCCACTGCGTGATCCACACCCATACCCTGGCGGGCATGGCGGTGGCCGCGACGGATGGCGGCCTGCAGCAGCTCAACCAGATCAGTGCCGAGTTCCACCGCCGGGTCGGCTACCACGACTACGAGGGCATCGCCCTCGACCTGGGGGAGCGCGAGCGCCTGGTGGCGTCACTGGGCGACAACATCGGCATGATCCTGCGCCACCACGGCCTGCTCAGCGTCGGCGCCAGCGTGGCCGATGCCTTCTATGTCATGTACTACCTGAACAAGGCCTGCGAGATCCAGCTGGCCGCCGCGCCCCTGGCAGGCGTGCGCGAGATGCCCGAGGCCCTGAGCCTGCATGCCTGCGAACAGTTCCAGGGCTGCGAGTGGCAGCGTCCGCTGTTGTGGCAGGCCTGGTTGCGCAAGCTGGAGC
Source organism: Pseudomonas sp. CAU 1711 (assembly GCF_039888625.1). NCBI lineage: Bacteria > Pseudomonadati > Pseudomonadota > Gammaproteobacteria > Pseudomonadales > Pseudomonadaceae > Pseudomonas > Pseudomonas sp. CAU 1711. Next base: position 157,268 of record NZ_JBDQQT010000005.1, on the reverse strand, counting down.
GCGAATGCCCGGAGTACCGGAGTTGAATGTGCGAATGCCGAAGCACCTCCCCCATGTCGGGTGCCCGGCCCTGGCGACCGTGGCCCGCGTGGCCGGGGTCGCGTTTTTATCCCGCGTCATCGGAAGGAACAGACCATGACCACCTGCGGCGAATTCCTCGTCAAGCAACTGGAAGCCTGGGGCGTCGACACCGTGTTCGGCATTCCCGGCGTGCACACCGTCGAGCTCTATCGCGGCCTGCCGGGCAGCTCCATCCGCCATATCACCCCGCGCCACGAGCAGGGCGCCGGCTTCATGGCCGACGGCTACGCGCGTGTCAGCGGCAAGCCGGGGGTGTGCTTCATCATCACCGGCCCGGGCATGACCAACATCCTCACCGCCATGGGCCAGGCCCATGCCGACTCGATCCCCATGCTGGTGATCAGCAGCGTCAACGAGCGCAATCGCCTCGGCCTGGGCAATGGCTACCTGCACGAACTGCCCAACCAGCGCACCATGGTCGCCGGGGTGTCCGCCTTCAGCCACACCCTGATGAGCGTCGAGGAGCTGCCGGCGGTGCTGGCCCGCGCCTTCGCCGTGTTCGACAGCGAGCGCCCGCGCCCGGTGCATATCGAGCTGCCGCTGGACATCATCACCGCCGATGCCAGTCATATGCGGCTGGCGCCGAGGCGCCGCGTCGAGCGCCCGGCGCCGGCGCGCTCGCCGCTGCACGAGGCTGCGTCCAAGCTGGCCAAGGCCGAGAAACCGCTGCTGCTGCTCGGCGGCGGCTGCGTCGAGGCCCAGGCCGAGGCCCGCGCCCTGGCCGCCGCGCTGGATGCACCGACCGCGCTGACCATCAACGCCAAGGGCCTGCTGCCGCCCGGCCACCCGCTACTGCTGGGCAGCAACCAGTCGCTGGTGCCGGTGCGCGAACTGGCGCTGGAGGCCGATGTGGTGCTGGCGATCGGCACCGAGCTGGGCGAAACCGACTACGACGTGGTGTTCGACGGCAACTTCAAGCTCGGCGGCGAGCTGATCCGCATCGACATCGACCCGCAGCAACTGATGCGCAACCATGCGCCGAGCATCGCCATCCACAGCGATGCGCGCAGCGCCATGCGCGCCCTGCTGGAACTGCTGCCGGCGCGCAGCGCCGACCCGGACAGCCCCGGCGCCCGGCGCACCGCCGCCGTGCAGGCCCGGCTGGCCGAAGGCTTCAGCGGCTGGGCGCACTACCGCGAACTGTTCGACACCATCCTGCAGACCCTGCCGGACGCCCGCTTCGTCGGCGACTCCACGCAGACCGTGTACAGCGGCAACCACCTGGTCGAGCTGGACGGCGCGCGGCGCTGGTTCAACGCCTCCACCGGCTACGGCACCCTGGGTTACGGCCTGCCGGCGGCCATCGGCGCCAAGCTGGCCGAACCGGCGCGCCCGGTGATCAGCCTGATGGGCGACGGCGGCATCCAGTTCACCCTGCCCGAGCTGGCCAGCGCGGTGGAGGCCGGGGTTGGCATCATAGTGCTGCTGTGGAACAACTCGGGCTATGGCGAGATCAAGCGCTATATGGAGCGCCGCGACATCACCCCGATCGGCGTGGACATCTACACCCCGGACCTGATCGCCATCGCCCGCGGCTTCGGCTGCGCGGCGGAGCGGGCGCGCGACTTGGCGCACCTGGCCGAGTTGCTGAAGGCGGCGCCGAGCGACCGGCCGCTGCTGATCGAGGTGCTGGAGGCGCCGCCCTTCGCGCTTTGAAACGAAAAACCGGCCTGGGCCGTAATGCTGTTCACTTAAGAAAGCGCCGCGATTTCTTTGCAGAGTCGCGGCGTTCTTCTGGCTTGGCCAGCAGCGAAGGACAGTGCGCAATACCATGACGCTGGATGTAGCGGTGTCTTGAGAGTGCTCCCCTCTCCCGCCGGGAGAGGGGCTGGGGGTGAGGGACTATCGCCTACTCGTTGCCTGGCCCTCACCCCGGCCCTCTCCCAGAGGGAGAGGGAGAACAACAGACGCGGTGCCGACTCAATCAAAGTTCGGCCGAGCGCGATGTCGCTAAGTGAACAGCATTACGGCCTTGGCCGGGTCCTTTCGCGCTGGGGCGATCAGACCTTCAGCGTCTTCACGCCCTCGGCGGTGCCGAGCAGCAGCAGGTCGGCCGGGCGCGCGGCGAACAGGCCGTTGGTGACCACGCCGACTATGGCGTTGATCTCGCGCTCCAGGCTCACCGGGTCGGTGATGCTCAGGTTGTGCACGTCGAGGATGATGTTGCCGTTGTCGGTGACCACGCCCTCGCGGTACACCGGGTCGCCGCCCAGCTTGACCAGCTGACGCGCCACATGGCTGCGGGCCATGGGGATCACCTCCACCGGCAGTGGGAAGGCGCCGAGCACCGGCACCAGCTTGCTGGCGTCGGCGATGCAGACGAAGGTTTTGGCCACCGCCGCGACTATCTTCTCGCGGGTCAGCGCGGCGCCGCCGCCCTTGATCAGGTTGAGGCGCTCGTCGCTCTCGTCGGCGCCGTCGATGTAGAACTCCAGGCCGTCCACGGCATTGAGGTCGTAGACCGGGATGCCGTGACCCCTGAGCCGCGCGGCGGTGGCTTCGGAGCTGGCCACGGCGCCGTCGAAGGCCATCTTGTGCCGGGCCAGGGCGTCGATGAAACAGTTGGCGGTGGAGCCGGTGCCGACGCCGATCACGCTCTTGCTGTCGAGGAAGGGGAGGATATGGTCGACGGCGGCCTGGGCCACGGCCTGCTTGAGCTGATCCTGAGTCATCGCGGGTTCTGCGTGTGGAGAGGGGGGAAGCGAATTATAGGGGCTTAAGCCGCCGAGCGGCAGGCGAAAAAAAGCCCGCGGACAGCGGGCTACAAGGGTGACGCAGGATGAAAGGGTGAAGCGCCGTTTCAGGCCTTGCTTTCGAACATCACATAGACCTTGCGGCAGGGCTCCAGCACTTCCCAGGTGCCCTTGAGGCCGGCCGGGATGACGAAGCGGTCGCCGGCGCGCACGGTGCGGGCGTTGCCGTCCTGATCGCGGATCACCGACACGCCCTGGAGGATCTCGCAGTACTCGTGCTCGGTGTAGTTGATGGTCCACTGGCCCACGGCGCCTTCCCAGACGCCGGCATGGAACTGGCTGCAGGGGCTGCTGTAGTGGTTGCGCACGCTCTGCTCGGGGTCGCCCTTGAGGATCTTCTCGGCGGCCGGGCGGTAGTGCTCCGGTGCGGTGGTGGCGCTGGCGAAGTCGAGGATCTGGGCGACATTCATGGGAGCTGTTCCTGTTGTTGTGGGGCTATGGATGGAGGGCAGTCTATGTTTGATAAAATGAACATTCAAGGCGTTTGACCGGCGGCGTGTCAAAAATATTGAAAATCCCGCGCGCTCTGGTTTAGTGTTGCCAACAACTATGGCCGGCAACCGGCCTGGCAGAATAATTGACAGCGCGTGTTGCCTATTTGCCACACGCTTCCACCGAGGATACTCGCATGACCACCCTGACCCGAGCCGACTGGGAACAGCGCGCCAAGAACCTGAAGATCGAGGGCCGCGCCTTCGTCCACGGCGAATACACCGACGCGCTGTCCGGCGCCACCTTCGAGTGCATCAGCCCGGTCGACGGCCGCGTGCTCGGCCTGGTGGCCAGCTGCGACCTGGCCGACGCCGAGCTGGCGGTCAAGGATGCCCGCGCCACCTTCGAGTCCGGCGTGTGGTCGCGCATGGCGCCGGTCAAGCGCAAGGAGATCATGATCCGCTTCGCCGATCTGATCGACGCCCACGCCGAGGAGCTGGCCCTGCTGGAAACCCTGGACATGGGCAAGCCGATCGGCGACTCGCTGAACATCGACGTGCCGGCCGCCTCGCGCGCCATCCGCTGGAGCGGCGAGGCCATCGACAAGATCTACGACGAAGTGGCCGCCACTCCGCACAACGAGCTGGGCCTGGTCACCCGCGAGCCGGTCGGCGTGGTCGCCGCCATCGTGCCGTGGAACTTCCCACTGCTGATGAGCTGCTGGAAGCTGGGCCCGGCCCTGTCCACCGGCAACTCGATCATCCTCAAGCCGTCCGAGAAGTCGCCGCTGACCGGCATCCGCATCGCCCAGCTGGCCATCGAGGCCGGCATCCCGGCCGGCGTGTTCAACGTGCTGCCGGGCTTCGGCCACACCGTTGGTAAAGCGCTCGCCCTGCATATGGACGTCGACACCCTGGTGTTCACCGGCTCGACCAAGATCGCCAAGCAGTTGATGGTCTACGCCGGCGAATCCAACATGAAGCGCGTGTGGCTGGAGGCCGGCGGCAAGAGCCCGAACATCGTGTTCGCCGACGCCCCGGACCTCAAGGCCGCCGCCGAAGGCGCCGCCGGCGCCATCGCCTTCAACCAGGGCGAAGTCTGCACCGCCGGCTCGCGCCTGCTGGTGGAGAACTCGATCAAGGACAAGTTCGTGCCCATGGTGGTCGAGGCGATCAAGGCCTGGAAGCCGGGCAACCCGCTGGACCCGGCGACCAACGTCGGCGCCCTGGTCGACACCACCCAGATGAACAACGTGCTGGCCTATATCCAGGCCGGCCACGACGACGGCGCCAAGCTGGTGGCCGGCGGCAAGCGGGTGATGGAAGAGACCGGCGGCACCTACGTCGAGCCGACCGTGTTCGACGGCGTGACCAACGCCATGCGCATCGCCAGCGAGGAAATCTTCGGCCCGGTGCTGGCGGTGATCGGCTTCGACAGCACCGAGGAAGCCGTGGCCATCGCCAACGACACTATCTACGGCCTGGCCGCCGGCGTGTGGACCAGCAACCTGTCCAAGGCGCACCTGGTCGGCAAGGCCCTGCGCGCCGGCAGCGTGTGGATCAACCAGTACGACATGGGCGACATGACCGCGCCGTTCGGCGGCTTCAAGCAGTCCGGCAACGGCCGCGACAAGTCGCTGCACGCCTTCGACAAGTACACCGAGCTGAAGGCCACCTGGATCAAGCTCTGAACGTAGCTGCAAGCTACAAGCTGCAAGTACACGCGGCTGTTGCTTGTAGCTTGAGGCTTGCAGCTTGAACTGGCTGACCTATTTCGCCGTGACCGCGGCGGTGATCATAGTCGGGCTGGCGCTGGGGGTGACCCTGCCGCTGGTGTCGCTGCGCCTGGAGGGCTGGGGCTACGGACCTTTCGCCATCGGCGTGATGGCCGGCATGCCGGCCGTCGGCGTGCTGCTCGGCGCGCGCCTGACCGGGCGCCTGGCAGGCGCGCTGGGCACGCCGCGCAGCCTGCGTCTGTGCCTGCTGGCCAGCGCCCTGTCGGTCGGCCTGCTGGCCGTGCTGCCGCACTACCCGTTGTGGCTGCTGCTGCGCCTGCTGATCGGCATTTCCCTGACCGTGGTCTTCGTCCTCGGCGAGAGCTGGATCAACCAGCTGGTCGAGGAGCGCCTGCGCGGCCGCCTGGTGGCGCTGTACGGCACCGGCTTCGCCTTGAGCCAGCTGGCCGGGCCGCTGCTGCTGAGCCTGGTCGGCAGCACCAGCGATCTCGGCTTCTGGCTGTCCGCCGGCCTGCTGGTGGCCGGCAGCGCGGTGCTGCTGGGGCATGGCGGGGCGCCGCGGGTGGATGCGCACAGCGCCTCCGGGCGCGGCTTCGTCGCCTTCTGCCGGCGCCTGCCGGCCATCGCCTGGGGCGTGACCCTGTTCGCTGCCTTCGAGGCCATGGTCCTGACCCTGCTGCCGGTCTACCTGCTGCGCGAGGGCTTCACCCAGCAGACGGCGCTGCTGATGGCCAGCGCGGTGGTGGTCGGCGACGCCCTGCTGCAACTGCCGCTGGGGCTGCTCGCCGACCGGGTGCCGCGCGGCCTGTTGTTCCGCACCTGCGGCGTGGTCCTGCTGCTGTCCAGCCTGGCCATCCCGGCGCTGCTGCACACGCCGCTGATCTGGCCGCTGCTGGTGCTGTTCGGCGCCTCGGCCGGAGGCCTCTACACCCTGGCGCTGATCCTGGTCGGGCAGTTCTACCGCGACGATGCGCTGGTCCGCGCCAACGCCCATATTGCGCTGCTGTGGGGCCTGGGCTGCCTGCTCGGGCCGCTGTCCACCGGCGCCGCCAGCCAGTGGCTGAGCGGCCACGCGCTGCCCATGCTGATGGCGGCAGGAGCCGCGCTGTTCGTCTGGCTGGCCTGGCGCCGCGAGGCTTTCGCGGCGCCGCTGGCGGGCCCCGGGGTGGCGGACTAGGGTTTCTCCCAGGCCCATCCGCCGGGAGACCCGCATGTTCGCCAGAGTGCTCGCCCTCGCGTCGATCCTCGCCGCCACCGCGGCCGCTGCTGCCGATATCGCCGGCAGCGCCGATCACCCGGCCATCCCGCGCTACGAGGGCGCGGAGCTTTACGCCTACCAGACCCAGGCCTTCACCGACTGGCGCTTTCTCAAGGCACCGGCGCAGGCCTATGGCGGCCTGCAGGAGAACCTCGACGCCACCGAGACGCTGGAGGGCAGGCTGACCCGCCTGACCTATCGCGCGCCGGCCGAGCGCACGCCCCTGGAGATCTACCGCAACTACCAGCAGGCCCTGGCCGATGCCGGCTTCGAGACGCTGTTCGCCTGCGAGCGCGAGGCCTGCGGCGGGCGCAGCTTCAACCATGCGGTCACCCTGGACATGCACTTTCGCGAGTACCAGCAGGATCAGCGCTATCTGTATGCCCGCCTCGCGCGGCCGGAGGGCGATCTGTATGCCTCGCTCTACGTGGTGCTCAACCAGTCCGGAGGCGGACCGAACAGGGGGCGCAGCCTGATCCAGCTGGACGTGCTGGAGCAGAAGGCCATGGAGCAGCGCATGGTGGTGGTCGAGGCCGGCGAGCTGCAGAAGGGGCTCGACCGCCAGGGGCGGGTGGCGCTGTATGGCCTGTACTTCGACACCGACAAGGCGCAGATGCGTGCCGACTCGGCGCCGCAGCTGGAGGAGATCGCCAAGCTGCTCAAGGCCAGTGCGACGCTACAGGTGCTGGTAGTCGGCCACAGCGACGCCCAGGGCGCGCTGGAGTACAACCGCGAGCTGTCGCAGCGCCGCGCGCAGTCCATAGTCGAGGCCCTGTCCGGCCAGCATGGCATCGCCCGCGAGCGCCTGACCGCCGTCGGCGTGGGCATGGCCGCGCCGGTGGCGAGCAACCGCGACGAGGCGGGCAGGGCGCTCAACCGCCGTGTGGAGCTGGTCGACCGCGCCCAGTAATCAGGGCCGTTCGGCCAGCAGCTCGGCCGCCGTCGCGCCGACCCGCCGTACCGCCGCCTCGATGCCCGCCTGCTGCCAGGTGGCGAAGTTCAGGCGCAGGCAGTTGCGGTACTTGCCGGCGGCGGAAAAGATGCTGCCCGGCGCCACCTGGATCCTGTGCGGCGCCAGCAGGCGATTGAGGCGCTGGCTGTCGAAGCCCTGGGCCAGCTCCACCCACAGCATGAAGCCGCCCTGCGGCTGGCTGACCCGGGTGCCGGCGGGGAAGGCCTGGCTGACCCAGGCGGTCATCTGCTCGCGGCCGCGCGCGTACTGCCCGCGCATGCGCCGCAGGTGCGGCTGGTAGAGGCCCTCGCCGATGAACTCGGCCAGCGCCAGCTGCGGCAGCTGGGCGCTCATCCCGGTGCCCATGTACTTCATGTGCAGCACCCGCTGCAGGTAGCGGCCGGGGGCGATCCAGCCGATGCGCAGGCCCGGCGCCAGGGTCTTGGAGAAGGAGCTGCAGAGCAGCACGCGGCCGTCCTCGTCGAACGACTTGATGCTGCGCGGGCGCGGGTAGCGGTAAGCCAGGTCGCCGTAGATGTCGTCCTCGATGATCGCCAGGTCGTAGCGCTGCGCCAGCTCCAGCAGGGCGTGCTTGTTGGCCTCGGGCATCACGTAGCCGAGCGGGTTGTTGCAGCTCGGGGTGAGCTGGATGGCCTTGATCGGCCACTGCTCCAGGGCCATCTCCAGGGCTTCCAGGTTGATCCCGCTGAGCGGGTCGGTGGGCAGCTCCAGGGCCTTGAGGCCGAAGCCCTTGAGCGCCTGCATCACGCCGTGGAAGCTCGGCGAGTCCACCGCCACTATGTCGCCGGGCTGGCAGATGGCGCGCAGCGCGGCGGACAGTGCCTCGTGGCAGCCGGTGGTGATGACGATGTCCTCGGGCGCCAGCCGGGTGGCCGAGTCCAGCGCCAGGCGCGCGACCTGCTCGCGCAGCAGGATCTCGCCCTCCACGCAGCCGTAGCTAAGCTCGCGCAGGCTCTGCCGCCGGCTCAGGCGCGACAGGCTGCGCAGCAGCGGCTTGAGGGTCGGCGCCGAGACGTCGGGAATGCCGCGGCCGAGCTGCAGCACCTCGCCATAGGGAGGGGTGCCGACCAGCTCCAGCACCTGGTCCCACTGCGACACCTCCACCGGGCGCTGCGCCGCGCGGCCGACCTGCGGCAGCGCCGGCTTCTGACGGCTCAGCGGCACGAAGTAGCCGGACTTCGGCCGCGGCTCCACCAGGCCGTTGTCCTCCAACTGGCGATAGGCCTGCTGCACCGTGCTCAGGCTCACCCCGTGCTCCTGGCTGAGCGCGCGCACCGAGGGCAGGCGCTCGCCCGGGCGGTACAGGCCCTGCTCAATGCGGGTGCCGAGCAGCTCGGCCAGATTCATGTAGAGGGTCATGACAGTCGCCTTTCCCGCCGAGGGATAGCCATACAGATGCCGGCAGGATAGACCATTCAGTGGCCTTTTCGAGCCTTCTGTATGTAGCTAATAGATTATTTTTGAATCTGTATTGGCTGTATGGTCGCCGCCATCATGGTCTCCCAAGGGCAGAGCCTGGAACGGAGGGCGGATCATGCGCGAAGTCGGAGACCTGTATGTGGCGCTGCAGGAGCGTCGGGAGAGTGGCGCGCGCCAGCCGCTGCGCGAGCTGGGCCGGCGCTGGCGCCTGCTGCACAGGCGCCTGAGCACGCGGCGCAGCCTGCTGCAGCTGGATGCCAGTCAACTGGCCGATATCGGCCTCACCGCCGAACAGGCGCGGGCCGAGGCGACCCGGCCGTTCTGGAGGTTGTTGCGGTAGACGTCCTGTGGGGCGGCGTCCCGCTCGGGGCATAGCGACACTCCACCAACGGCTTTGGTGTACTGCCCTGCGGGCGAGTACACCCTACTTGTTGCCGCGGCAGACCGTAGGGTGGATCGAGCGGCGTCCCGCTCGGAGCGCAGCGACAATCCACCAAGGGTTCCGGGCGCGCGGCCTACGTTGAGCGTCTCAGACCAGCCCCACCGCTTCCTTCAATCGATACCAGGCCATGCCCAGCGCCAGCAGCGGCGAGCGCAGGTGCTTGCCGCCGGGGAAGGTCATGTGCGGCACCTTGTCGAACAGCTCGAAGCCGCCGCCCTGCTCGCCGGCGATGGCCTCGGCCAGCAGCTTGCCGGCCAGGTGGGTGGCGTTGACCCCGTGCCCGGCATAGGCCTGGGCGTGGTAGACGTTGGGCTGGTCCTTGAGGCGGCCGATCTGCGGCAGGCGGTTGGCGCCTATGCCGATCATCCCGCCCCACTGGAAGTCGATCCGCACATCCGCCAGGCCGGGGAAGACTTTCAGCATTTTCGGCCGCATATAGGCGGCGATGTCCGCCGGATCGCGACCGGAGTAGTGGCAGGCGCCGCCGAACAGCAGGCGGTTGTCGGCGGACAGGCGGTAGTAATCCAGGGCCACGCGCTGGTCGCACAGCGCCATGTTCTGCGGGATCAGCGAGCGGGCGCGGGCCTCGCCCAGCGGCTCGGTGGCGATCACGTAGCTGCCGGCGGGCAGTACCTTGCCGCCCAGGGTCGGGTCGAGGCCATTGAGGTAGGCGTTGCAGGCCAGCACCAGGGTCTTGGCGCGCACCTGGCCGTGGGCCGTGTGCACCCTGACCTCGGGGCCGTAGTCGATGCGCGTCACCGGCGAGTTCTCGAACAGCTGCACGCCCAGCGAGGCGGCGGCGGCCGCCTCGCCGAGGGCCAGATTGAGCGGGTGCAGATGGCCGGAGCCCATGTCGATCAGGCCGCCGCAGTAGCGCTCTGAGCCGACCACCTGGTGCATCTGCTCGGCCTGCAGCAGGCGCAGTTCGTGGCGGTAGCCGAGGCTCTCCAGCTCGGCCTTGTCCTCGGTGAAGCCGGCCAGGTGCGCGGGCTTGTTGGCCAGGTCGCAGTAGCCCCAGGTCAGGTCGCAGTCGATGCGGAATTCCTCGACGCGGCGGCGTACCAGCTCCACCGCCTCCAGGCCCATCAGCTTGAGCTGGCGCACGCCGTCGGCGCCGATCAGGTTCTCGAACTGCTCGACGCCGTGGCCGACCCCGCGGATCAGCTGGCCGCCGTTGCGCCCGCTGGCGCCCCAGCCGATCAGGTGCGCTTCCAGCAGCACCACCGAGAAGCCCTTGCGGGCCAGCTCGATGGCGGTATTGAGGCCGGAGAAGCCGCCGCCGACCACGCACACGTCTGCCACCCGCTCGCCGCCCAGGGGCGGCTGGGCCAGCTGGCGGTTGGCCGTGGCCGCGTAGTAGGAGGCGGCGTGCTGGTCGCTGTGGACGGGGGCGTTCATGTGCGAAATCCTGAGTGGGCTGTTGTTAAAATTTGACGCAGGATAAGCGCGGCCCCCGCACCTCGCCAAGGGGGCCGCGGGAAAAACTCTTTTTCAGTCCGGCACCGGCAGGTTGAGCGACTCCTTGACCTCTTCCATGACGATGTAGGACTTGGACTCACGCACGTGCGGCAGCTTGAGCAGGATGTCGCCGAGCAGCTTGCGGTAGCTGGCCATCTCGTTGATCCGTGCCTTCACCAGGTAGTCGAAGTCGCCGGACACCAGGTGGCATTCCAGCACGTGCGGCAGCTTGAGCACGGCGCGGCGGAAGTCCTCGAAGGTGTCGCCGGACTTGTAGTCCAGGCTGATCTCGACGAACACCAGCAGGCTGGCCTTGAGCTGCTGCGGGTTGAGCCGGGCGTGGTAGCCCATGATGATGCCCTCGCGCTCCAGGCGCCTTACCCGCTCGGTGCAGGGCGTGGTGGACAGGCCGACGCGCTCGCCCAGTTCGGTGAAGCTGATGCGGCCGTCCTCCTGGAGGATGCGCAGGATGTTGCGGTCGATCTTGTCCAGTTCGCGGCGGCTCTGGTGCTGGGTGCGCATGGCGGTCTCCGTATGGAATAACTCAACGCGATAATTCACTGGCAGTATGGCGTAAATATAGCCATATCGCCTGGATGTGCTCCTGTGAAACAGCTCTGCATCGCGAACTTACGCCAAATGCAGGGATATAAACAGTGAATACGCCTGCTCTCTACTTCCTATACTTGGCCTGTCTACGGTCAAAATAACAAACGCTCGCGGGGACGCCCCGTGAGCGAGGAGGCGAAGATGCGTGTTCTGGTGCTCGGCAGCGGCGTGATTGGTACCGCCAGTGCCTACTATCTGGCCCGTGCCGGATTCGAGGTGGTGGTGGTCGACCGGCAGAACGGCCCGGCCCTGGAGACCAGCTTCGCCAACGCCGGCCAGGTGTCGCCGGGCTATGCCTCGCCCTGGGCCGCCCCGGGCGTGCCGCTGAAGGCCATCAAGTGGCTGCTGCAGCACCACGCGCCGCTGGCGATCAAGGCCACCGCCGATATCGACCAGTATCTGTGGATGCTGCAGATGCTGCGCAACTGCACCGCCGCCCGCTACGCGGTGAACAAGGAGCGCATGGTGCGCCTGTCCGAGTACAGCCGCGACTGCCTCGACGAGCTGCGCGCCGAGACCGGCATCGCCTACGAAGGCCGCCAGCTTGGCACCACCCAGCTGTTCCGCACCCAGGCCCAGGTCGACAACGCGGCCAAGGACATCGCCGTGCTGGAGGCCTCCGGCGTGCCCTACGAGCTGCTCGACCGCGACGCCATCGCCCGTGTCGAGCCGGCCCTGGCCGGGGTCAAGCACAAGCTGGCCGGCGCCCTGCGCCTGCCCAACGACCAGACCGGCGACTGCCAGATGTTCACCAGCAGGCTGGCCGAGATGGCCAAGGGCCTCGGCGTGGAGTTCCGCTTCGGCCGCAACATCGAGCGCCTCGACCACGCCGGCGACCGCATCAACGGCGTGTGGATCGACGGCAAGCTGGAGACCGCCGATCGCTACGTGCTGGCCCTCGGCAGCTACAGCCCGCAGCTGCTCAAGCCGCTGGGCATCAAGGCGCCGGTCTACCCGCTCAAGGGCTACTCGCTGACCGTGCCGATCACCAATGCCGAGATGGCGCCGACCTCGACCATCCTCGACGAGACCTACAAGGTCGCCATCACCCGTTTCGACAACAGGATTCGTGTCGGCGGCATGGCCGAGATCGCCGGCTTCGACCTGTCCCTCAACCCCAAGCGCCGCGCCACCCTGGAGATGATCACCCAGGATCTCTACCCGCAGGGCGGCGACGTCGAGCGCGCCGAGTTCTGGACCGGCCTGCGCCCGGCCACCCCGGACGGCACCCCGATAGTCGGCGCCACGCCCTATCGCAACCTGTTCCTCAATACCGGGCACGGCACCCTTGGCTGGACCATGGCCTGCGGCTCCGGTCGCCTGCTCGCCGACCTGATGGCCAAGAAGCGCCCGCAGATCAGCGCCGAGGGCCTGGATATTTCCCGTTACGGCAGCACCAAGGAGAGCCACAAGCATGTCCATCCAGCGCCTGCGCACTGAGAAGCGCTTCAGCGAGATCGTCATCCACAATGGCACCGTCTATCTGGCGGGGCAGTTGGCCGACGACTACGCCGGCGACATCCGTGAGCAGACCCGCCAGACCCTGGCCAACGTCGACCGTTTCCTCGCCGAGGCCGGCAGCGACAAGGCGAAGATCCTCTCGGTGACCATCTACCTCAAGGACATGGCCGACTATGCCGGCATGAACGAGATCTACGACGCCTGGGTCGCCGAAGGCGCCGCCCCGGCCCGCGCCTGCGTCGAGGCCAAGCTGTACGACCCGCGCGTGCTGGTCGAGATGACGGTCGTCGCCGCCCAGCACTGATTCTTCCCTGATTCGCCCGGCACCCCCAGCCGGGCTTTTTTTAACCGAAACGAAGTAGCCGTCATGCGTCCCGCCCGTGCCCTGATCGACCTCGAAGCCCTGCGACACAACTATCGCCTCGCCCGCGAAATCAGTGGGGCCAAGGCCCTGGCGGTGGTCAAGGCCGATGCCTACGGCCACGGCGCGGTGCGCTGCGCCCAGGCCCTGGAGGGCGAGGCCGACGGCTTCGCCGTGGCCTGCATCGAGGAGGCGCTGGAGCTGCGCTATGCCGGCATCCGCGAACCCATCCTGCTGCTGGAAGGCTTCTTCGAGGCCAGCGAGCTCGGCCTGATCGACCAGCACCGTCTGTGGTGCGTGGTGCACTCGGCCTGGCAGGTCGAGGCCATCGAGCAGGCGCGTATCGCCCAGCCGCTGCGCGTCTGGCTCAAGCTCGACTCCGGCATGCACCGGGTCGGCCTGCATCCGGCCGAGTACCGCGACGCCCACCAGCGCCTGCTGGCCAGCGGCAAGGTCGAGCAGATAGTGCTGATGAGCCACTTCGCCCGCGCCGACGAGCTGGACTGCCCGCGCAGCGCCGAGCAGCTGGCGCTGTTCCACGAGGCGCGCGGCGACCTGCAGGGCGAGATCAGTCTGCGCAACTCGCCGGCCATCCTCGGCTGGCCCGAGATACCCAGCGACTGGGTGCGCCCCGGCATCATGCTGTATGGTGCCACCCCCTTCGAGCAGGAGCAGGTCCAGGCCAGGCGGCTCAAGCCGGTGATGACCCTGGAGTCGAAGATCATCAGCGTGCGCGAGCTGCCGGCCGGCGAGCCGGTGGGCTACGGCGCGCGCTTCATCGCCGAGCGGCCGACCCGCGTCGGCGTGGTCGCCATGGGCTATGCCGACGGCTACCCGCGCCACGCCGCCACCGGCACCCCGGTGACGGTGGATGGCCAGCGCACCCGCCTGATCGGCCGGGTATCGATGGACATGCTCACCGTCGACCTCACCGATCTGCCCCGGGCCGGGCTCGGCAGCCGGGTCGAGCTGTGGGGCCGCGAGGTGCTGGCCAGCGAGGTGGCCTACGGCTGCGGCAGCATCCCGTACCAGCTCTTCTGCAATATCAAACGGGTGCCACGGCTCTATTCCGGGGGTTAGCCGCCTGGCGGCGGGGCAATTGCGTTTGCGGTGTTGTAAATACTGAACACTGGCCGCATGATACGGCCACCCAAATGCTCCGTTCCCAAGGAGGACCCCCGCATTGGACGTCGGTGTTCGACTGCAGTCTATTCGCAAGCTCAAAGGCCTTTCCCAGCGTGAACTCGCCAAGCGGGCGGGCGTCACCAACAGCACCATCTCGATGATCGAGAAGAACAGCGTGAGCCCCTCGATCAGTTCGCTGAAGAAGGTGCTCGGCGGCATTCCCATGTCGCTGGTGGAGTTCTTCTCCCTCGACCTGGAGCAGGACAACCACACTCAGGTGGTGTACCGGGCCGACGAACTGACCGACCTCTCCAGCGGCGCCGTGACCATGAAGCTGATCGGCAAGGCGCACCCCAGCCGGGCCATCACCTTCCTCGACGAGACCTACCCGCCGGGCACCGACACCGGCGAGGAAATGCTCAATCATGACGGCGAGGAGGCCGGCATGCTGGTCGACGGGCGCCTGGAGCTGACCGTGGGCGCCGAGGTGTTCGTCCTCGAGCCGGGCGACAGCTACTACTTCGACAGCACCAAGCCGCACCGCTTCCGCAACCCGTTCGACAAGCCGGCGCGGTTGATCAGCGCCACCACGCCGGCCAACTTCTAACGGTGGGGCAATGCCCCTGCGACAAGTTGGGTTGTTTCGGCCCGGCGGCCTAACCGTTATACTGCGCCCGCTCGCGAAACCGTGGCCGCGGGCGTGTCTAGCCAATGAGGGTGTACCGTGAACCTGATCAAGAAGATGCTGGCGGCCCAAGCCGCCGTATTGGCCCTGTGGGCAGTGAGCGCTCAGGCTGCGACCAACGAAGAGATCGCCGAGCGCATCAAGCCGGTGGGCGAGGTCTGCATCCAGGGTGAGGAGTGCAAGGGTGTCGGCACCGTGGCCGTGGCCGCCGGTGGCGGCGCCAAGTCGCCGGACGACGTGATTGCCGCCCACTGCGGCGCCTGCCACAGCGCCGGCGTGCTGGGTGCGCCGAAGATCGGCGACGGCGCCGCCTGGAAGGCCCGTGCCGACAAGGAAGGCGGTCTCGACGGCCTGCTGGCCAAGGCCATCTCCGGCATCAACGCCATGCCGCCGAAAGGCACCTGCGCCACCTGCTCGGACGACGAGCTGATGGGTGCGATCAAGAAGATGTCCGGTCTGTAAGGACTGCGTCTGCTTGATAAAAAGCCGCCTTCGGGCGGCTTTTTTATGGTTTATCGCGGTTGGCGGGGAGCCGTGTCTTGATGCCGGACTGGCAAGATAGTGTGTGTAGCTTGGTGTCTAACCGCTTTCCGAGTCGGTTGAAGGCACTGGTTTCGCCCTTCCCGGGCGACTCACTTTTCTTTGTTTGCGCAAAGAAAAGTAAGCAAAAGAAAGCGCACCCCGACATCCGGCCCTACGCTGCGCTCCGGGTCCCCTCGCTCCGGTGCCGCTCCGGGGGCACGTCACGAAGGGACGTCCCTGTCCCTTCGTTCCTCGCTCGGCGTCCTGCCTCGCGTCCCCCTGCACAACACCTCCACTCGGCCTACTGACGGGGAGTTGGCTCCGAGCTGCTTGATGTTTTTCTCTTCTTTTCGCTCTACCCTCTCGAGCTGTCAGGCAGCACCAAACGCCCCTTGTAGCCGGGTGAGCGGAATCGCTGCGTAGAGGGTTGAGCCGCAGGGATGGCGAAAGGCTTAAAGGGCCATGAATGGTCCTTGTAAGCCGACCCTCGGAGCGACCCTCGGAGCGACGATGGAGCGCAACGTAGCGAAGCGGAGTAACAGCCGCAGGCTGGCCCGAAGGGCGAGCGAAGCGAGTAACGGACCCGGAGCGCAGCGTAGGGCCGGATGAAGGGGCAAGCGTTTTGCCTACTTTTCCGGGGCCGGCCATCCGGCGACTGGAAAAGTAGGTCGCCCGAGAAGGGCGAAACAGGAGGCATCGGAAGGCACAGAAACCGGCTTGGCGACCCCACACCATCTTGCCAGTCCGGCATCAAGAAGCGCCTCACTGAGAAAACGCGAAGAGCCTTCCTGTGCCCAGCCGTTGCGGCCTAATTGTCGCGTCTCAGCGCTTGAGCATGGCGCGGATATCGGCCAGGGCCGACTTGCCGCTGGCCTGCTTGACCTCGCGCGGGGTGTCGTCGAGGCCTTCCCAGACCAGGTCTTCCTGCGGCAGCTCGTCGAGGAAGCGGCTCGGCGTGCAGTCGATGATCTCGCCGTACTGCTTGCGCTTGGCGGCATAGGTCAGCGCCAGGTTGCGCTTGGCGCGGGTGATGCCGACATAGGCCAGGCGGCGCTCCTCCTCGATGGTGTCGGCCTCGATGCTGGAGCGGTGCGGGAGTATCTCCTCCTCGAAGCCGATGATGTACACCGAGGGGAATTCCAGGCCCTTGGAGGCGTGCATGGTCATCATCTGCACGCCCTCGGCGCCTTCTTCCTCTTCCTGCTGGCGTTCCAGCATGTCGCGCAGCACCAGCTTGCCGATGGCGTCCTCGATCGTCATGTCGCCATCCTCGTCCTTGTCGAGGGTGTTCTTCAGCGCCTCGACCAGGAACCAGACGTTGCCCATGCGTGCCTCGGCGACCTTGTCGCTGGAGGCGTTGGTGCGCAGCCAGGTCTCGTAGTCGATGTCCATGATCATGCTGCGAATGGCGCCGATCGGGTCGTCGCCGGCGCACAGCTCGCGGGTCCTGTCCATGTAGCGCTTGAAGCGCGAGAGGCGCTCGGTGTAGCGGGCATCGAGCAGCTCGGCCAGGCCCAGCTCGTCGCTGGCGGCGTACATGCTGATCTTACGCTCGCTGGCGTAGTTGCCGAGCTTCTCCAGGGTGGCCGAGCCGATCTCGCGGCGCGGCACGTTGATCACCCGCAGGTAGGCGTTGTCGTCGTCCGGATTGACCAGCAGGCGGAAGTAGCTCATCAGATCCTTCACCTCCTGGCGGGCGAAGAAGCTGGTGCCGCCGGACAGGCGATAGGGAATCTGGTGGTGCTGCAGCTTCAGCTCCATCAGCTTGGCCTGGTAGTTGCCGCGGTAGAGGATGGCGAAGTCGCTGTACGGGCGGCCGGTGCGCAGGTGCTCGGTGAGAATCTCCAGGGCCACCCGCTCGCACTCGGCCTCCTCGTTGCGCGTGCGGATCACGCGGATCTCGTCGCCATGGCCCATCTCCGACCACAGCTGCTTCTCGAACACGTGCGGGTTGTTGGCGATGAGGATGTTGGCGCATTTCAGGATGCGGCTGGTCGAGCGGTAGTTCTGCTCCAGCATCACCACCTTCAGCGAGGGGTAGTCTTCCTTGAGCTGGTTGAGGTTCTCCGGCCGCGCGCCGCGCCAGGCGTAGATCGACTGGTCGTCGTCGCCGACCACGGTGAACTGGTGGCGCATGCCGACCAGCAGCTTGACCAGCAGGTACTGGCTGGCGTTGGTGTCCTGGTATTCGTCGACCAGCAGGTAGCGGATACGGTTCTGCCACTTCTCCAGGATGTCGGCGTGCTCCTGGAACAGCATCACCGGCAGCAGGATCAGGTCGTTGAAGTCCACCGCGTTGTACGCCTTGAGCGTGCGCTGGTAGTGCAGGTAGACGATGGCCGCGGTCTGCTCCTTGGGCCCGCGCGCCTGGTCGAGCGCCTGCTGCGGCAGGATCAGGTCGTTCTTCCAGGCGTCGATCAGGTTCTTGATCTCGTCGACGCCGTCGTCGCCGGCGTACTCCTTCTGCATGATGTCGCTCAGCAGGGCCTTGATGTCGCCGTCGTCGAAGATCGAGAAGCCGGGCTTGTAGCCGAGGCGGGCGTATTCCTTGCGGATGATGTTCATGCCCAGGTTGTGGAAGGTCGACACGGTCAGGCCGCGCGCCTCGCCCCCCTTGAGCAGGCTGCCGACCCGTTCCTTCATCTCGCGCGCGGCCTTGTTGGTGAAGGTCATGGCGACGATATGGCGGGCCTGGATGCCGCACTGCTGCACCAGATAGGCGATCTTGCGGGTGATCACGCTGGTCTTGCCGGAGCCGGCGCCGGCCAGCACCAATAGCGGGCCGCCGACGTAGTTCACGGCTTCCTGCTGCCGGGGATTGAGTCGGGACATGGGAAGGGCATCGGTCGGGAGAATCGGGCCGGCATTCTAACAGCCGGGCACGCCCGGCGGGGCGCCGAAACGCCGCCGCCGGGCGGCAGCCGGCGACGATAAGAGACTAAGGATTGTGTGCTAAGTCACTATTTATGCTCATCAAGTACGGGAGTACCAGTAGTCCCCGGTTGCCCCTGCCACGGCTTTCGCGCAGGATGCGCAGAAA
This sequence comes from Pseudomonas sp. CAU 1711, assembly GCF_039888625.1. NCBI lineage: Bacteria > Pseudomonadati > Pseudomonadota > Gammaproteobacteria > Pseudomonadales > Pseudomonadaceae > Pseudomonas > Pseudomonas sp. CAU 1711. The sequence continues at coordinate 138,914 of NZ_JBDQQT010000005.1, read as the reverse complement.
TCTGCACAGGGACGGGCAGAACAGAACACCGACAAACGGTGCAAGCAGGCGGAGCCGGTCCGCCTTTTCGACCTTGGGGAGGTCATTTGTCCGCGCACGTCGAACCCATGCGCCTGATCCTGCTGGCCGATGAGCCTGCCTGGGCGGCCTTGCTGCGCGCGCGTCTGGCGGCTTTGGGCGGCGGCTTTCCGCTGATCACCGCGCCCAGCTGGGAGGCGGCCAGTAGCCTGTTCGACGATGGCCGGCCCGGCCTGCTGCTGACCACCCCGGCCTGCCAGCCGGCGCCCGGACGCTGCCCGCTGCCCACCGTGCTGCTGCTGGAGGCGGAGCCGACCGAGGTGCCTGCCGATGTCTGCGACTGGCTGGTGCGCGACCAGCTCAGCGTCGACCTGCTGCGTCGCTGCCTGCGCTATGCCGGCGAGCGCGGTCGTTTGCAGAGCACCCTGCTGCGCCTGGCCGAGCAGGACGCGCTGACCGGCATCGCCAATCGCCAGGGCTTCCACACCCTGCTGGCGGCGCGCCTGGCCGAGCACCAGGGCCGTGGCTTGGCCCTCGGCCATCTCGATCTGGACAACTTCAAGCACGTCAACGATGCCCTCGGCTACCAGGCCGGCGACCGCCTGATCCTGCAGGTGGTGGCGCGCCTCAAGGCCCAGCTGGAGGGCGGCGACGTGCTGGCGCGCCTGGGCAGCGACGAGTTCGCCCTGCTCCTGGATACCCGTCGCGACCCGCAGCGCGCCGAGCGTCTGGCCGAGCGCATCGTCGAGGCGCTGTCCGAACCCTACTGGGTCGACGGCGAGAGCCTGTTGCTCGGCTGCAGCCTGGGTCTGGCCCATGCCCGCGCCGATGCCGGCGCCGACCCGTTGATGTGGCACGCGCACATCGCCATGCAGCAGGCCAAGGCGACCCAGGGCTGCACCCTGCATTTCTACGACGAGCGCATCCACCGTGGTGCGCGCAACATGGCCGACCTCGAGGGCGAGCTGCGCCGCGCCCTGCGCCGCGACGAGCTGGAGCTGCACTACCAACCGCGCCTGTGCCTGCAGAGCGGGCGCATCGTCGGCCTGGAGGCGCTGGTGCGCTGGAACCATGCCGAGCGCGGCCTGCTCGGCCCCAACGAGTTCGTGCCGCTGGCCGAGGAGAGCGGCCTGATCGTGCCGCTGGGCTACTGGGTCATCGCCCGTGCCCTGCGCGACATGCAGTGGCTGCGTGGGCGCGGCCTGCCGACCCTGCACATGGCGGTCAACCTGTCGTTCCGCCAGTTCCAGGACAGCCAGCTGCTGGCCACCCTCGGCCGGCTGATCGAGGAGCGCGGGGTCGATGCCCAGTGGCTGGAATTCGAGCTGACCGAGACGGCGGTGATGCGCCGCAGCGAGCAGGTGCAGCAGACCATGCACGCGCTCGGCCGGCTCGGCGTGCGCTTCTCGCTGGACGATTTCGGCACCGGCTTCTCCTCCTTCGTCCACCTCAACAACCTGCCGATCACCCTGCTGAAGATCGACAAGAGCTTCGTCGGCGGCATGGGCGCGCGGGCGGAGAACCGCCAGCTGGTGCGCGCCATGATCAACCTGGCGCACAACCTGAACCTGGACGTGGTCGCCGAGGGCGTGGAGAACGCCGAGCAGCTGGCGCTGCTACGCCAGTTCGGTTGCGACCAGGTGCAGGGCTACCTGATCAGCAAGCCGCTGCCGCTGGCCGAACTGGCGCGCTTCCTGGTATTCGGCATGCGCCAGCCGTTGCTGTCGGGCTTGCCTTCCTGAGCTGCAATGCGGGATCGGAGTCGCCCGCTTCCCGGATTGCATCCGGGCCACGCCTGACGTTCCCTCTCCCTCTGGGAGAGGGCTAGGGTGAGGGAGTGCCGGCACCGACCCCTGACCCGGCGGGAGAGGGGAGTCTAGAGCCCGCAATCCTGCGCCAGCTCGCCCCGCGCAACCACTGCCTGCGGCCGCAGCAGCCGCGCCATCTTCAATTCGAAGCCCAGGCTCAGGCCGACGGCCGCGCAGGCCAGGCCACCGGCCAGGCCCCACCACACGCCGTGGGCGCCCCAGCCGAGGGCGAAGGCCAGCACCCAGGCCAGCGGTGCGCCCACCGCCCAGTAGCAGAACAGGCCGACCAGGAAGGTGGTGTTGCCGTCCTTGAGGCCGCGGATGGCGCCCATGGCGATGGTCTGGATGCCGTCGAACAGCTCGAACCAGGCCGCCACCGCCAGCAGGCCCACGGCCAGCGCGACGATCTCGGCGAAGGCCGGGTCGGCGCGGTCGAGGAACAGCCCCACCACCCACTCCGGTGCCAGCCAGAACAGCAGGGCGAAGCCGAGCATGCACAGGGCGCCGCTGGCGATGCCCAGGCGTCCGGCGCGGCGCGCGTCCACCAGGCGCCCGGCGCCATAGTGCTGGCCGATGCGGAAGGTGGTGGCGTAGGAGATGCCCACCGGCACCATGAAGGCCACGTACACCGACATGATCGCCACCTGATGAGCGGCCAGCGCCTGGCTGCCCAGCGCGCCCATGCACAGGGCGGCGAAGGCGAACAGGCCCGACTCCACCGCGTAGGTGCCGCCGATCGGCAGGCCCAGGCGCAGCAGCTCGCGCCAGTCGTCCGGGCGCAGGCGCAGCAGGCCCTGACGCAGCGAGTAAGCGGCGTAGGCCGGATGGCGGGTCAGGTGCCAGGCCAGCAGCAGGGCCATGGCGTTGCTGACCAGGGCGGTGACCAGGCCGATGCCGGCCAGGCCCAGCGCCGGCAGGCCGAACCAGCCGTGGATCAGCGCCCAGTTGAGGACGAAGTTGGCCGCCGCGCCGCCGATGCTGATGGCCATGATCGGCCCGGGCCGGCCGATGGCGGCGCTGAAGCCGCGCAGGGCCATGAAGCTCAAGTAACCGGGCAGGGCGAGCACCAGAGTGGAGAGGAACTGCATGGCGCCGGCGATGTTCTGTGGCGCCTGGCCGAAATGCGCTAGCAGCGGGCCGAGGTTCCACAGCAGCAGGCCGCTGAGCAGGGCCAGGGCCCAGGCCAGCAGCAGGCCGGAGCGGGTCAGGCGGCTGACCCCGGCGTCGTCGCCGGCGCCGTGGCGAATGGCGACCAGGTTGCCCACCGCCGCCAGCACGCCGACGCAGAAGATCGACACGAAGGAATAGCTGGCGGCGCCCAGGCCGCCGGCGGCCAGCTCGGCCGGGCCCAGCTTGCCCATCATCAGGGTGTCGGTGAACACCATCAGCACATGGGCCAGTTGCGCGGCGATCAGCGGGCCGGCGAGGCGAAAGAGGGCGACCAGTTCGGCGCGAACGGACTGCGACATGATGAGTCAGGCTCACTAGAGGGACTTGCCGGAGGAAAACCGGCTGGCGGAGAATGTGGCCATTCTCAGGAGCCACGGCGGCGCGCACAAAGGGAAAAAAGCGATGCCTGGCATGATTAATACTCATAGGTGAGTCACATGGGCCGTCGCCTGCCGCCGCTCTATGCCCTACGCGCCTTCGAGGCCGCAGCCCGGCATGCCTCCTTCACTCGCGCCGCCGAGGAACTGGCCATCACCCAGAGCGCGGTGAGCCGACATATCCGCACCCTGGAAGAGCACTTCGCCTGCCGCCTGTTCGAGCGCAGCGGCCGCCACCTGCAGCTGACCGAGACGGCGCGCGGCCTGCTGCCCGGCGTGCGCGAGGGCTTCGATGCCCTGGAGAAGGCCTGCGCCACCCTGCGCAGCGAGGACGCCTGCCTGCGCCTGAAGGCACCCTCGACCCTGACCATGCGCTGGCTGCTGGCGCGCCTGTCGCTGTTCCGCCTGGGCAACCCGGACAGCGAGGTGCAGCTGACCAGCGCCTGGATGGACGTGGACAAGGTCGACTTCCGCCACGAGCCCTTCGATTGCGCGGTGTTGCTGGGCAGCGGCGACTTTCCCGAGGAGTGGGACAGCGTCCTGCTGTTCGAGGAATGGTTGATCCCGGTATGCGCCGCCGAGGCGGTGGTCGACGGCCCCTGGAGCCTGGAACGCCTGGAGCGGATCGAGCAGCTGCACCCGACCCCGGACCGTCGCGACTGGCGCCTGTGGCTGCAAGCCACCGGGCTGAGCGACCGGGTGCCGCTGAAGAGCGGCCAACTGTTCGACATGCTGGAGCTGGGCATAGTGGCCGCCGCGCGCGGCTACGGGGTGTCCATCGGCGACCTGCTGCTGGTGGCCGAGGACGTCAATGCCGGGCGCCTCGGCCTACCCCTGCCGACCGCCGTGTACAGCGGTTGCAGTTACTACCTGGTGTGGCCCAAGGCGCATCGGGCGCAGGCGCGCCTGTGCCGCCTGCGCGACTTCCTGTTGGCCGAGGTGGCGCAGATGCGCCTGCCCGAGGTGCGGCGCATCGAGCCCTGAGGCATTCAGGATTTCGTTCGGCATGCGTAAAAAATAATGGACCCTAATGGCGTCGATCTGCAGGCCGTCTGGTCTGTGTGCGCCTTCTGATGGCGCCTATAACCCATTGGGCGATCATGAATTTTTACGCGCTCGGCGGGAAATGTTTGACATATTTTACGGCTCTGGAGAGACTGTGCCCGCGGTTCGACTGTTATGCGGCCGTCGCGGGTGGTCCGTTACCTCCCATTCCCATGCCTCCAGGCGAGGCCCAGCTACGCCGCCGACAGACGGAACCGTGCCAAACAGGTAGCGCGTCGATCTCCCGACCCACCTGCACAGCAACGGCAGGCCGACCTGCCCCAAGGTGACGTATGTCCAACAACAACAGTGCAAAAACTTCCACTGCCAAGCGCAAACCCGTCGTGTTGATGTCCATGGGCTCCCAGGAGCGCAAGGGGCACGACTACCAGGTAATGACCCACAAATACATCACGCCGCTGGTGGAGATCGCCGGTTGCGTACCCGTCCTGGTGCCCACCTGCTGCGGCACCGACGATCTCGAGCAATACCTGGAAATGGCCGACGGCGTGTACCTGACCGGCGCCGGCTCGAACATCGACCCGGCCCTCTACGGCCAGGAGAACCTCACTCCCGAGAAGGGCCAGGACCGCGATCGCGACCTGTTCGACCTGCCGCTGATCAAGGCGGCCATCGCCCGCGGCCTGCCGATCTTCGGCATCTGCCGCGGCATGCAGGAGATCAACGTGGCCCTGGGCGGCGACATCCACCAGAAGGTGTATGCCGAGCCGGGCTTCAACGACCACCGCGAGAACCCCGAGGACCCGGTGGCCGTGCAATACGGCGAGGCGCACAAGGTGCGCATCGAGCCGAGCAGCTGGCTGGCTAAGGTGCTGGGCCGCGAGGAGATCGCTGTCAACTCGCTGCATGGCCAAGGCATCAAGACCCTGGGCAAGGGCCTGGAGCCGCTGGCCCGCGCCGAGGACGGTCTGATCGAGGCGATCCACGCGCCGAGCCTGTCGCCCTTCCTGTTCGCGGTGCAGTGGCACCCGGAGTGGCAGGCGGCGCAGAACCCTGACTCGGTGAAGATGTTCCAGGCTTTCGGCGAGGCCTGCCGCCAGCGCACGCAGCGCAACCAGCGCAGCGCGGCCTGATCCGCAGGTGCAGACCGCCTGGCCGGGCCAGGTGAGCTGGGCCGCCCAAACACCCTGTGAAGCCATGCCTTCACAGGGTGTTTTCTTTCCGGAATTATCGGCGCACAGTCATGCAGGGCGGTATTGGCCTGGGCACAGTTCCGTCCGCAGGCGCAGAAGACTGTGCCCCTGGCCTCGGCGATCGTCGAGCGGCCGATGCTGTGAGCTCCGCACGACAAGTAGCCCACTCTTCAGGGGCCAGGTGCCGCGCTTGTATTGACGCGTGGCATGCACCATATAAGGGTGTCGGGAACCCCCGTCACCGATCGCTACTGCCAGATTTCTGAGCTCGGGCTGGACGCTGCGCCAGACCCAGTGTTACATTCGGGCCTGCAGCGGGTTCCCCGTTGCCCTCCAAGCCGTCGCCGACGCACTCTCCCATAAGATCGAGCGATTCAGTCGCCTTCTCCGCGGCGCGGCCAGCAAAGCCCCAGTGCTTTCCCTCCCTTCTCTCATATCTACGTCATTCCTATGAATCTGACCGAACTCAAGCAAAAGCCGATTGCCGAACTGCTGGACATGGCCGACCAGGCTGGTCTGGAAAACATGGCCCGTTCGCGCAAGCAGGACATCATCTTCGCCCTGCTCAAGAAGCACGCGAAAAGCGGCGAAGAGATCTCCGGCGACGGCGTGCTGGAGATTCTCCAGGACGGCTTCGGCTTCCTGCGCAGCGCGGACTCTTCCTACCTGGCCGGCCCGGACGACATCTACGTCTCGCCCAGCCAGATCCGCCGCTTCAACCTGCGTACCGGCGACACCATCATCGGCAAGATCCGCCCGCCGAAAGAGGGCGAGCGCTACTTCGCCCTGCTCAAGGTCGACACCATCAACTTCGACCGCCCGGAAAACGCCAAGAACAAGATACTGTTCGAGAACCTGACCCCGCTGTTCCCGACCAAGCGCCTGACCATGGAAGCCGGCAACGGCTCCACCGAGGACATCACCGGCCGGGTGATCGACCTCTGCGCGCCGATCGGCAAGGGCCAGCGCGGCCTGATCGTCGCCCCGCCGAAAGCGGGCAAGACCATCATGCTGCAGAACATCGCGGCCAACATCACCCGCAACAACCCCGAGTGCTACCTGATCGTCCTGCTGATCGACGAGCGCCCGGAGGAAGTGACCGAGATGCAGCGCACCGTGCGCGGCGAAGTGGTCGCCTCGACCTTCGACGAGCCGCCGACCCGCCACGTGCAGGTCGCCGAGATGGTGATCGAGAAGGCCAAGCGCCTGGTCGAGCACAAGAAGGACGTGGTCATCCTGCTCGACTCCATCACCCGCCTGGCGCGTGCCTACAACACCGTGATCCCGAGCTCCGGCAAGGTGCTGACCGGTGGTGTCGACGCCCATGCCCTGGAGAAGCCCAAGCGCTTCTTCGGTGCCGCTCGTAACATTGAGGAAGGCGGTAGCCTGACCATCCTCGCCACCGCGCTGGTGGAAACCGGCTCGAAGATGGACGAGGTGATCTACGAGGAGTTCAAGGGCACCGGCAACATGGAGCTGCCGCTGGACCGCCGCATCGCCGAGAAGCGCGTGTTCCCGGCCATCAACATCAACAAGTCCGGCACCCGCCGCGAGGAGTTGCTGACCGGCGAGGAAGAGCTGTCGCGCATGTGGATCCTGCGCAAGCTGTTGCACCCGATGGACGAGATCGCCGCCATCGAGTTCCTCATCGACAAGCTGAAGGACACCAAGACCAACGACGAATTCTTCCTCTCCATGAAGCGGAAGTAAGCAGCAGTCGTTGCAGACGAGGCCGGGGAAACCCGGCCTCGTTGTTTCGGAATACCCGAGCCTGACGCTAAACTTTAGCTCCCGATCTCTGAGGCCCAAGCATGCAGTACCGCGACCTGCGCGACTTTATCCGCGAACTCGAAGCGCGCGGCGAACTCAAGCGCGTGCGGACCCCGGTCTCCCCCGTGCTGGAAATGACCGAAATCTGCGACCGTACATTGCGCCGCGGCGGGCCGGCGCTGCTGTTCGAGAAGCCGAGCGGCTTCGAGGTGCCGGTGCTCGGCAACCTGTTCGGCACGCCCAAGCGCGTGGCCCTCGGCATGGGCGCCGAGGATGTCGGCGAGCTGCGCGAGATCGGCAAGCTCTTGGCCTTCCTCAAGGAGCCGGAGCCGCCCAAGGGGCTGAAGGACGCCTGGAGCAAACTGCCGATCTTCAAGAAGGTCATCAGCATGGCGCCCAAGGTGCTCAAGGACGCACCCTGTCATGAAGTGATCGAGGAGGGCGACGACGTCGACCTGAGCAAGCTGCCGGTACAGACCTGCTGGCCGGGCGACGTGGCGCCGCTGATCACCTGGGGCCTGACCATCACCCGTGGGCCGAACAAGGAACGGCAGAACCTCGGCATCTACCGCCAGCAGGTGATCGGTCGCAACAAGCTGATCATGCGCTGGCTCAGCCATCGCGGCGGCGCGCTGGACTACCGCGACTGGTGCCAGAAGCATCCTGACCAGCCTTATCCCGTCTGCGTGGCGTTGGGCGCCGATCCGGCGACCATTCTCGGCGCCGTCACCCCGGTGCCGGACACCCTCTCCGAATACGCCTTCGCCGGCCTCTTGCGTGGTCATCGCAGCGAACTGGTCAAGGCCATCGGCTCCGACCTGCAGGTGCCGGCCAGCGCCGAGATCGTCCTGGAAGGGGTGATCCACCCGGGCGAGACTGCGCCGGAAGGCCCCTACGGCGACCACACCGGCTACTACAACGAGGTCGACACTTTCCCGGTGTTCACCGTCGAGCGCATCACCCGCAGGAAGCAGCCGATCTACCACAGCACCTACACCGGCCGGCCGCCGGACGAACCGGCCATTCTCGGCGTGGCGCTCAACGAGGTGTTCGTGCCGATCCTGCAGAAGCAGTTCCCGGAGATCACCGACTTCTACCTGCCGCCGGAAGGCTGCTCCTACCGCATGGCGGTGGTGACCATGAAGAAGCAGTACCCCGGCCATGCCAAGCGGGTGATGCTCGGGGTGTGGAGTTTCCTGCGTCAGTTCATGTACACCAAGTTCGTCATAGTCACCGACGACGACGTCAACGCGCGCGACTGGAACGACGTGATCTGGGCCATCACCACGCGCATGGACCCCAAGCGCGACACGGTGCTGATCGACAACACGCCGATCGACTACCTCGACTTCGCCTCGCCGGTCTCCGGCCTGGGCAGCAAGATGGGCCTGGACGCCACCCACAAGTGGCCGGGCGAGACCAGTCGCGAGTGGGGCAGGGTGATCGAGAAGGATCCGGCGGTGGTCGCTCGTGTCGATGCGTTGTGGCAAGAGTTGGGCATCGACTGATGAACGCATCATCTGCTGCTGCGCTCGATTGGGCTGTGTTGAAAGGCCGCTCGGGCTGCTCATTTACTCGGTGTAAACTCCGCGCCCTCGCGCCCTTTCGCCTTGCCCACCCTTCGCTCGCGACGCAGCTGAAGGCATTCATGTCATGAAGGTCACCCTGCAACCCTCGGGCGCGGTGCTCGAACTCCAGCCCGGCGAACGCATCCTCGATGGCGCCCGGCGCCTCGGCTACGACTGCCCGCAGAGCTGCCGCAACGGCAACTGCCATATCTGCGCGGCGCTGCTGGTGGAAGGCCGGGTGCGCCAGGCAGGTGCCGAACTCGACCACGGCGAGCTGTTCACTTGCCTGGCCGAGCCGCTGCAGGACTGCGTGCTGCACTGGGACGGCGTGCTCGCCCCCGGCGAGCTGCCGGTGCGCACCTTCGGCTGCCAGGTGCTCGACCTCGCCGACCTGGGCGGCGATGTCTGTCGCGTGCTGCTGCGCGCGCCGGCCGGCAAGACGCCGCGCTACCACGCCGGCCAGTACCTGCTGCTGCAGCGCGACGACGGCGAGTGGTCGGCCTTCTCCCTGGCCTCGGCGCCGCACCAGGGGCGCGACCTGGAGCTGCATATCCTGACCCGCGAGAACGGCAGCCGGCAGATAGTCGCGCAATTGCAGCGCACGCGCCTGGCGCGGGTGCAGATGCCGTTCGGCGACACGCACCTGGCCGAGCTGCCGGACGGCCCGCTGGTGCTGCTCGCCGCCGGCACCGGCATGGCGCAGATGCACGGCTTGATCGAGCATTGCCGCGCCGTCGGCTTCCACCATCCGATTCACCTGTACTGGGGTGTGCGCCAGCCGGACGACTTCTACCGCCTGGAGCACTGGCCAGCCTGGGAACGCCAGCCTGGCCTGTTCCTGCATCGGGTGGTCAGCGACGATGCGGCCTGGAGTGGCCGGCGGGGCCTGCTGCACGAGGCGCTGTGCCAGGACTTTCCCGACCTCAAGGCCCTGCATGTGTATGCCAGCGGCTCGCCGGCCATGGTCTACGGCACCCTGGACGCCCTGGTCGCGGCGGGCATGGACCCGCACCAGATGCGCGCCGACGTGTTCGCCTACGCGCCGCGCGAGTGATCCGTCGCCGAGTCAGGCCGGCAGCTTCCAGGCCCGCCGCAGGCTGACCAGCGCTTCGGTTATCTGCGCCTCGGGCACCGCGGCGAAGCCCAGCACCAGGCCGGCCCGCGCCGTTTCGCCGTTCGCCTCGCTTGGCAGCCAGTAGTCGCTCAGGCCGTTCATTTCCACGCCGGCGGTATGGGCGGCGCTCAGCAGTTCGCGCTCGCGGGCCACGCCGGCCACCGGCACGCACAGGTGCAGGCCAGCCTCCACCGCCGGCAGCGGCGCGCAGCCCGGCACCTCTGGCCAGCCCTGCAGCAGGGCATCGCGGCGCGCTCGCGCGGCCTGGCGCATGCGCCGCACATGGCGCAGGAAGTGGCCGGCGGCGATGAACTCGGCCATCACCGCCTGGGTGCCGATCTCCGAATGGCGCATGTCCAGCGCGCGGCGGCGGGCGAAGGGTTCGACCAGTGCCGGCGGCAGCACCAGATAACCCAGGCGCAGGGCGGGGAAGGCGATCTTGCAGAAGGTGCCGACGTACAGCACCCGGCCTTGGCGGTCCAGGGCGGCCAACGGTGCCAGCGGCACGCCGCTGTAGCGGTACTCGCCGTCGTAGTCGTCCTCCACTATCCAGCCGCCTTCGCGCTCGGCCCATTCGAGCAGTTCCAGGCGCCGCGCCAGCGACAGGGTCACCCCGGTCGGGTACTGGTGCGAGGGCGTGACGTAGGCCAACCGACAGCGCTCGATGGCGGCCAGCTCGCGGGTGTCCAGGCCCTCGCCGTCCACCGTTACGCCGCGCAACTCGGCGCCGGCCACGGCGAAGGCATGGCCGGCGGCGCGATAGCCGGGGTTCTCGATCGCCACCCGGTCGCCGGGGCGCACCAGCAGCTGGGCACACAGGGCGATGGCCTGCTGGGCGCCGCAGGTGATCACCACCTGCTGCGCGCTGCAGTTCAGCCCGCGACCGCTGCGCAGGTAGGCGGCCACCAGCTCGCGCAGGCGCGGGTCGCCGGCCGGGTCGCCGTAGCCCAGGCAGGCCGCCGGCGGCCGTCGCCAGAAGCGCGCCTGCAGGCGCGCCCAGGTCTCGAAGGGGAACAGATCGAAGGCCGGCACGCCGATACGGAAGGCCCGTGGCGCGCCGTCCGGTGGCGGCGGCAGATGCTGTTCGCGCAGGTAGGCCATGGCCGCGCTCGGCCTGGGGTCGGCGGCCGTGTTGCGTGGCTCCGGGCGGATGCTGGCCAGCTCCGTCACATAGGTGCCGGCACCCACGCGGCCCTCGACGTAACCCTCGGCATATAGCTGGTCGAGGGCGCGCGTCACGGTATTGCGCGAGATATCCAGCAGCCGCGCCAGATCGCGGCTGGCCGGCAGGCGCGCGCCACCGGCCAGACGACCGTCGAGGATGCGCTCGCGCAGCGCCCGGTACAGCTGGCGCGCCAGGCCCAGGGCGGGGTCGAGGCGGATGCCGGACAGATCGACGGGCAGCGGCGGCGAAGTGGGCATGAATTGGCTCCATGAAGTTGCCTGAAAGTGGATCTTACAGCGATCCAATATCCTGCCTAGCATGCGCTCATTGCCCCAGGAGAGCCCGCCATGTTCAGACCCACCGCATTCCGCCAGGACGACCTGGCGACCCTGCACGCGCAGATCGACGCCTGTGGCCTGGCCCTGGTCAGCAGCGCCGGGCCGCAGGGCCTGCAGGCCAGCCACCTGCCGCTGCTGCTGGAGCCGGGCGAGGGCGAGTTCGGCACCCTCTACGGCCACTTCGCCCGGGCCAATCCGCAGTGGCGCGACCTGGCCGCCGGCGCCGAGGTGCTGGTGGTGTTCAGCGGCCCGGAGGCCTACGTGCACCCCGGCTGGTACCCGAGTAAGGCCGAGCACGCCAAGGTGGTGCCGACCTGGAACTACATCGCCGTGCATGCCTGGGGGCGGGCCGAGGTGTTCGACGACGCCGAGCGCCTGCTGAACCTGGTGAGCCGCCTCAGCCAGCGTCACGAGGCGGCGCAGGCGCGGCCCTGGTCGGTGGACGATGCCCCGGCGGACTACCTGCAGGCCATGTTGCGCGCCATCGTCGGCTTCGCCCTGCCGATCCGCCGTATCGAGGGGCAGTGGAAGCTGTCGCAGAACCGCACGCCCGCCGACCGCGCCGGCGTGCGTGAGGGCCTGCAGGCCTCGGCCCAGCCGCGCGACCGCGAACTGGCCGCGCGCATGAGCTGAGCCGCGCTGAGTTCCCTCTCCCTCCAGGGGAGAGGGCCAGGGAGAGGGGATTGCTAAGCCCCCCGCATTCACCTACCCAGGAGGAACCATGCTCGAAGTCCGCCCCATCACGACCGCCGACCAGACCGCCTGGCTGCCGCTCTGGCAGGGCTACCAGCGCTTCTACCAGACCGAGATCGCCGCCGAGACCAGCGCGCTGACCTGGCGGCGCTTCCTCGACCCGGCCGAGCCGATGCACGCGGCGCTGGCCTGGCGCGACGACGAGGCCGTCGGCCTGGTGCATTTCATCTACCACCGCAGCTGCTGGACCGCCGGCGACTATTGCTATCTGCAGGACCTCTATGTCGCCGAGCGGGTGCGTGGCGGCGGCATCGGCCGCGCGCTGATCGAGCACGTCTATGCCGCGGCGCAGCAGGCCGGCGCCAGCCGCGTGCACTGGCTGACCCAGGAGCACAACTACCCCGGGCGCATGCTCTACGACCGCATCGCCGAGCGCTCCGGCTTTATCCAGTACAGGAAAACCCTATGACCTGCGACCTCGGCCAATGGCAGGCGCGTCCCTTCCCTCCGCACCAATCGCTGCAGGGGCGCCTCGTGCGCCTGGAACCGCTCGATTCCGCGCGCCATGGCGACGATCTGTGGGCCGCCCTGCAGGGGCCCGACCCGGCGCTGTGGGACTATCTGCGCTATGGCCCCTTCGCCGAGCGCGCGGCCTTCGATGCCTGGCTGGCCGGCAATGCCGCCAGCCGCGACCCGCAGTTCTACGCGGTGATCGAGCAGGCCAGCGGCCGCGCACTCGGTGTCCTGAGCTACCTGCGCATCGTGCCCAGGGATGGCTGCATCGAGATCGGCCATATCGCCTTCGGCGCCGCCCTGCAGCGCACCCCCGGCGCCAGCGAGGCGGTCTACCTGCTCGCCGCGCGGGTGTTCGACGACCTCGGCTACCGCCGCCTGGAATGGAAATGCGACGCGCGCAACACTCGCTCGCTGCGCGCCGCCGAACGCTTCGGCTTCGTCCATGAGGGGCTGTTCCGCCAGCACATGGTGGTCAAGGGCGAGAACCGCGACAGCGCCTGGTTCGCCATCCTCGACGGCGAATGGCCCAGCCGTCGCGCCGCCTTCCGGCGCTGGCTGGCGGCGGACAACTTCGATGCCGCAGGAAGGCAGAAGCGGCGGCTGGAGGAGCTGCGCGGCTGAGGTCGCGCTATTCGATCTCGAACAACCCATTCTTCAGCGGCGTATCGGCCAGGCGCTGGCGCACATCGTCGTCGATGCGCGCGTCGTCCGGGCGGTACAGGCGCACCTGGCGGAAGGCGTTGATGCGGTTGATCTCGCTGCCCAGGTACTCCCAGACCACGCGGGTGCAGGCCGGGTTGCGCCGGTCGCCGCTGGAGACGCCGGTCTTCAGACCGTTCAAGCGGGTGATGCGGCTCTTGTAGCTGGGGATGAGGATGGTCTGGCTCATCTCGTTGAGGGTCAGCGACTCGTAGTCCATCAGGAACAGGCGGTCGTGCAGCTGGAAGGCGGCACCCAGGTAGCGGCAGCGCACCCAGTCCTCGGCGTCGCCGGCGCCGGCGCGTTCCTGGCGTTCCTGGCGCTCGAAGAGGAACTCGCCGTCCTCCTCCCACAGCTGTACCAGCGACAGCAGCACGTAGCCGGGCACCGACATGCAGTTGGAGTACTCGAAGTAGTAGCCGCAGTAGCGCCGCAGATCGCCGGCCTGCTCGCGCAGGGGCTGCAGCAGCTTGAGCAGCGGGTCGGCGGCCGGGGCGCGGCCGGCCTCGTTGGCGCGCGCGCCGATCAGGCGGGCGAACTGCTCGGGCGGCAGGCCCAGCTCGTAGTCCTCGACGCCGAAGAAGTCGCCGATGCGCTTGAGGTTGTAGGGCGTCGGCCGGCTCTGCCCGGCCAGGTACTTGTTGAACTGGGCGCGGTTGATGGCGAGCTTGCGGCAGACCTCGGCGATCGAACGGTAATGGCCGCAGAGCAGCCTGAGGTTGGCGCCGAGGTGTTCGGTCATGGCGGGGTTCCGGGTGATGCTAGCGCTGCGATTCTAGCATCGACTCGCGCCATATCGCCGCAGGGTGCGAAATTGCCCGGGGCGGGCGAGGGGCCGACCATGCGCCGGCCGCGCGTGCTGTACCGGCGGTCATCACGCATAACTACAAGAGAGACATCCATCATGCTCGATCTCCTCAACGACCTGCTGTGGAGCAAGGTCCTCATCGTCGCCCTGGTCGGTCTCGGCCTGTACTTCACCCTCGCCTCGCGTTTCGTCCAGCTGCGTTACTTCGGCAGCATGTTCCGCATCTTCGCCCAGGCCTTCCAGCGCAAGGAGGGCCAGCTCAGCTCGTTTCAGGCCCTGATGCTGTCGGTGGCCGGGCGCGTCGGCGCCGGCAATATCGCCGGTGTGGCGGTGGCCATCACCCTGGGTGGTCCGGGTGCGGTATTCTGGATGTGGCTGGTGGCCCTGCTGGGCATGTCCACCAGCTTCTTCGAGTGCTCGCTGGCACAGCTGTTCAAGCGCCGCACCGAGGATGGCGGCTACCGCGGCGGCCCGGCCTTCTACATCGAGCATGGCCTGGGCCTGCGCTGGCTGGCGATCGTCTTCTCGATCCTGCTGCTGGTGACTTTCGGCTTCGGCTTCAATGCCCTGCAGGCCTACACCGTGGCCAGCTCGCTGCACGACACCTTCGGCCTGCCCACCCACTTCAGCGGCATCGCCCTGGTGGTGGTGATCGGCCTGATCATCTTCGGCGGCATCAAGCGCATCGCCAGCACCGCCGATGTGTTGGTGCCGGTGATGGCGCTGTCCTACATCATCATGGCCCTGGTGGTGATCGGCATGAACATCGAGGCGGTGCCGGCCACCCTGGCGCTGATCGTCAAGAGCGCCTTCGGCCTGGAACCGGCCTTCGCCGGCGGCATCGGCGCGGCTATCGTCATGGGCGTCAAGCGCGGCCTGTTCTCCAACGAGGCTGGCCTGGGCAGCGCGCCGAACGTGGCCGCCGTGGCCGAGGTCAAGCACCCGGCCGCCCAGGGCATCGTGCAGTCGCTCAGCGTGTTCATCGACACCCTGCTGATCTGCACCAGCACCGCGCTGATCATCCTGCTCTCCGGCGTGTACCAGCCGGGCGCCGAGATCGGCGGCGTGATCCTGACCCAGACCGCCATGGCCGCCGTGCTCGGCGAGTGGGGCCGCATCTTCGTCAGCCTGGCGCTGCTGCTCTTCGTTTTCACCACCCTGGTGTACAACTACTACCTGGGCGAGAACGCGCTGGGCTTCTTCAGCGGCAAGAAGCCGCTGCTGATCGGCTACCGCGTGCTGGTGATCGCCCTGGTGATGTGGGGCTCGATGCAGGACCTGTCCACCGTGTTCGCCTTCGCCGACGTGACCATGGGCCTGCTGGCGCTGGTCAACCTGGTGGCCCTGGCCCTGCTGTTCAAGGTCGGCCTGCGCCTGATGCGCGACTACGACCGGCAGATCGCCGAGGGCGTCGAGGAGCCGGTGCTGGACGCCAAGGCCTTCGCCGATCTGAACCTCGATCCGAGTGTGTGGAATGCCGAGCAGGCTCCTGGCGTCAGCGCTAGCGAGCGCGCCGAGATCGGCCACAGCCTGCATCAGCGCTAAGCGCCGCGGTCGAAGGAGGAGGGGGCCCAGGCCCCCTTTTCTCTGCCCGCTGCCGTTACACTCGATCGAACATCACTGCTGGATCATCCTATGAGTCCTTCGCACAACCTGCTGGTGCTCTACACCGGCGGCACCATCGGCATGCAGATGAGCGCGGCCGGCCTGGCTCCGGCCTCGGGCTTCGAGGCGCGCCTGCGCGCCGAGCAGGCCGCCCATCCCGAGCGCCCGGTGCCGGCCTGGCGCTTCCAGGAGCTGAGCCCGCCGATCGACAGCGCCAACATGCGCCAGGCCAACTGGCTGGCCATGCGCGACGCCATAGTCGCCGCGGTGGACGAGCAGGGCGTGGATGCCGTGCTGCTGCTGCATGGCACCGACACCCTGGCCTACAGCGCCGCGGCGCTGAGCTTCCTGCTGCTGGGCATCCAGGTACCGGTAGTGCTGACCGGCTCGATGCTGCCGGCCGGCAGCCCGGACAGTGACGCCTGGCCCAACCTGTTCGGCGCCCTGGAGCGGCTGAGCGCCGGCGTGGCACCCGGCGTGCACCTGTACTTCGCCGGCAAGCTGCTGCATGGCGCGCGCGCCGGCAAGCTGAACAGCGAGGCCTTCGATGCCTTCGCCGAGCTGCCGCGGCCGCGCCATGGCCAGCGCCTGGACGGCCTGCCGGCGGCGCTGCACTACCGCATGCCGCGCCGCGAGGTGAGCCTCGCCGTGCAACCGCTGTTTCCCGGCCTGTGTGCCGAGCAACTGCGCGCGGTGCTGACCGGCGGCGCCGAGGCGCTGTTGCTGGAGTGCTACGGCAGCGGCACCGGCCCCGCCGAGGATGCCGAGTTCCTCGCCGCGCTGCGCGAGGCCCACGAACGCGGCGTGGTGCTGGCGGCGATCAGCCAGTGCCCGCAGGGGCATATGGACTTCGGCGTGTATGCCGCCGGCAGCGCCCTGGCCGGCGCCGGGCTGGTCAGCGGCGGCGGCATGACCCGCGAGGCGGCGCTGGGCAAGCTGTTCGGCCTGCTCGGCGCCGGCCTGCCGCCCGCCGAGGTGGAGCGGCTGTTCGGTCTTGACCTGTGCGGCGAGCTGGCCGACTGAGCCTCAGGGGCAGCCGAGCTCGCCGGCGAAGGCCGCCACGTTCAGGCGGCGCCCGCCTTGCACGAAGCCCTGCAGATTGGGCTCGACGCTGGCCTGCGCCAGCAGCGCGGCGCGAATCTGCGCCGCGCTGGCGCAGCGGTTGAGCGAGGCGTATAGCGCGGCGGCGCCGGTCACGTGCGGCGTGGCCATCGAGGTGCCGCTGTAGTAGGCGTAGCCGGCCTGGCCCTTGCGCGTGGGCACGGTGGACAGCACGCCGACCCCGGGCGCGGCCAAGTGCACCGAGTTCGCTCCATGGTTGGAGAAGCTGGCCAGGCTGCCGTCGGACTGCAGCGCCGCCACGGCGAGCATGTTGCTCAGGCCGTAGCTGGCCGGGTAGCTCGGCGCCTGGTCGATGTCGCCCCCGGAATTGCCGGCCGCGGCGATGAACAGAATGTCCTTGCTGCCCGCCTCGGCGATGGCGTCGGCCAGGGCCTGGGAGTAGCCGCCGCCGCCCCAGGAGTTGTTGGTCGCCACCAGGCGCAGGTTATGCCGCTGCTTGAGGTCGCTGATGTACTTCACGGCCTTTACCGCGTTGGCCGTGGTGCCACCGCGCCGGCCTAGAAACTTGGCGCTGATCAGCTTGGCCCGCGGGCACACCCCGAACACGCCAAGGCCGTTGTCGGCGCTGGCCGCCACGGTGCCGGCGACATGGCTGCCATGATCGTCGCTGCTACCGTCGTAGACGCTGGCGTTGTTGCCGTCGAAGTCCCAGCCGTTGATGTCGTCGACGTAGCCGTTACCATCGTCGTCCACGCCTGCCTTGCCATTCTTCTCGGCCAGATTGACCCAGACATTGGCCTTCAGGTCGGGGTGGCTGGTCATCAGGCCCTCGTCGATGATGCCCACCACCACCTCGTCGGTGCAGCGAAGATCGGCGTTCCAGACGCTCAGGGCGCCGCTGCCGTAGGGGTGGCTGGGCGCGCTGGTGGCACCGAGCATGCCCCACAGGTTGGCCAGGTAGGGGTCGTTGGGGTTGGCGCTGAGCGCGTGCTGGTAGATCCAGTTGGGCTCGGCGTACAACAGCTCCGGCTCGTCGCTCAGACCCTGCAGCAGGCTCTGGTCGATTACGCGCCCGCTCAGGCGCACGCGCAGCAGGCCGCCACGCCCGGCGCCGGCCGCCGCCAGGCGCTCCAGGGGCTGCGCGGCATAGCGGCGCAACAGGGCGTCCTGGGCCGGGCGGGAGTCGGAGCGAAACTGCAGCAACAGCTCGCCGACCACGAAAGGCCGGCCGGCCTGCAGGGACTGGCGCAGGGGCTCGGGCAGCGGCGCGGCGCCGCTCGGCAGGGGCAGGGGCAGGGCGAGGGGCAGGAGCAATGCTAACAGGCGAGACGACATGGCGAGGGTCTCCAGCGCTGGCGATCATGCCCGCACTGTTCATCCCTGTCGCACAGGCACGGCTTTCCCACTGTATCGGCCGGCGGGTCCGGATTCTTTCAGCACATCACAGAATGACCGCCGCGCCAGTCGACCCTGGCGGTGGCAGACCGGCGGCACTACCGCCGGTCGTGGTCGCCCTCACATGGGCGCGAACACCGACCAGCCGATGCGCTGGCTGAGCGCCTCCAGCGCCGCCATGCCGGCCAGGGAGTTGCCGGCGGCGTTCAGCTCCGGCGACCA
Organism: Pseudomonas sp. CAU 1711; assembly: GCF_039888625.1. NCBI lineage: Bacteria > Pseudomonadati > Pseudomonadota > Gammaproteobacteria > Pseudomonadales > Pseudomonadaceae > Pseudomonas > Pseudomonas sp. CAU 1711. The sequence continues at coordinate 120,388 of NZ_JBDQQT010000005.1, read as the reverse complement.
CACGCAGACGCTGAAGCGCCCCGGCACCACCGCGACTATGCCGCCACCGACCCCGCTCTTGCCCGGCAGGCCGACCCGGTAGGCGAAGTTGCCAGCCTCGTCGTACAGCCCGCTGGTGGCCATGATGGCGTTGACCTGCTGGGTCTGGCGCGCCGTCAGCACCCGCTCGCCGCTGCGCGGGCACACCCCCTGGTTGGCCAGGAAGCCGCAGGCGCGCGCCAGGTCGGCGCAGCTCATGGCCAGCGCGCAGTGGTGGAAGTAGCTGCGCAGCACCGTCTCCACCTCGTTGTGGAAGTTGCCGAAGGACTGCATCAGGTAGGCCGCCGCCGCGTTGCGCGCGCGGTGCTGGTACTCCGACTCGGCCACCCTGGCGTCCGCCACCAGCAGCGGGTTGCCGGACAGGCGGCGGAGAAAGTCGCGCATCGACAGCGCCGGCGCGGCGAAGCGCGACTGGTTGATGTCGCAGATCACCAGGGCGCCGGCATTGATGAAGGGGTTGCGCGGGCGGCCGCGCTCGAACTCCAGCTGCACCAGCGAGTTGAACGGCTGGCCCGAGGGTTCGTGACCCAGGCGCTGCCAGATGGCCTCGCCGGAGTGCTGGATCGCCTGCACCAGACTGAACACCTTGGATATGCTCTGGATGGAGAAGGGCTCGGCGGCGTCGCCGGCCATGTGCAGGCTGCCGTCCACGCCGAACACGGCGATGCCCAGGCGGTCGGCCGGCGCCTCGGCCAGGGCCGGGATGTAGTCGGCCAGCCTGCCCTGACCCAGCAAGGGCCGTACCTGTTCCAGTATTTCTTCCAGCAACGCCTGCATGCATAGCCTCCCGCATCCGCTGGCGAGGTAGACGCTCGGCCATGCCTCCCCATCACAGCCTGGCAGGCGCATACCACAATGGCCGGAATTATCCCTTTGTTGGCCGGCCCTATCGTTCTCCCGAAGGCCGGTGGCCGCCAACAATGCGGCCAGACCTTGCGGAGAGCGACCAGATGCTGACCTTCTACAGCGACGACCACCGCCTGCACCACGCCCGCGGCGAGATGGTCGGCGGCGAATTCAAGCCCTGCTTCGAGATGCCGGCGCGCGCCGACCATGTGCTGGCGCGGGTGTGCGAGCGGGCTGTCGGCGAGGTGCTGCCTCCGGCGGACTTCGGCCTGGCGCCGATCGCCCGCATCCACACCGATGACTATCTGCAGTTTCTGCAGAGCGCCTGGCGGCGCTGGACGGAGCAGGGCAACAGCGCCGACTTCCTGCCCGGCGTGTTCCCGGCGCGGCATCTGCGCGGCAAGCGCCCGGACGACCTCTACGGTCAGTATGGCTTCCACAGCTTCGACTGTTTCGCCCCGATCACTTCCGGCACCTGGCAGGCGGCCTACGCCTCGGCCCAGGTGGCGCTGAGCGGCCAGCGCGAGATCGCCGCCGGGGCGCTCTGCGCCTTCGCCCTGTGCCGGCCGCCGGGCCACCACGCGGCGGCCGACGTGATGGGCGGCTACTGCTACCTGAACAACGTCGCCATCGCCGCCCAGGCCTGCCTCGACCAGGGCGCCGCGCGGGTGGCCATCCTCGATGTCGACTACCACCACGGCAACGGCACCCAGGCGATCTTCTACGACCGCGCCGATGTGCTGGTGGTCAATATCCACGGCAGTCCCAGCTTCGAGTATCCGCACTTCCTCGGCTATGCCGACGAGACCGGCACGGGCGCGGGCGAGGGCTGCAACCTCAACCTGCCGCTGGCCGCCGGCAGCGCCTGGGATACCTGGGGCAACGCGCTGGAGACCGCTTGCCGGCGCATCGCCGCCTATGCTCCCGAGGTGCTGCTGATATCCCTCGGCGTAGACACCTACAAGGACGACCCCATCTCCAGTTTCAGGCTCGACAGCCCGGACTATCTGCGCATGGGCGAGCGCATCGCCGCGCTCGGCGTGCCCACGCTGTTCGTCATGGAGGGCGGCTACGCGGTCGCCGAAATCGGCGTCAACGCCGTCAACGTACTCGAAGGTTTCCAGGGCGCCTGAGCCCGACTCAACCAGGGGAGACAACCGCTATGAAAAGAGCCACTGCGCTGCTGTTCGGCGCCTCGTTGTGTGCCGGCGCGCTGCAGGCCGCTGCCGCCGAACTGCGCGTGTACAACTGGGCCGACTACATGCTGCCCGAGGTGCCCAAGGCGTTTGCCAAGAACACCGGCATCGAGCTGACCTGGGACACCTACGAGTCCAACGAGGCCCTCGAAGCCAAGCTGCTCACCGGCAACTCCGGCTATGACCTGGTGGTGCCGACCAACACCTTCCTGGAAAACCAGCTCAAGGCCGGCGTCTACCAGAAGCTGGACAAGTCCAGGCTGCCCAACTGGCGGCACCTCGACCCCGACCTGCTCGAGCTGATGAGCGCCAACGACCCCGGCAATGAACACGCGGTGCCCTACATGTATGGCACCGTGCTGATCGGCTACAACCCGGACAAGGTCAAGGCCGCCCTCGGCGACAGCGCCCCGGTGGACAGCTGGGACCTGGTGTTCAAACCGGAGAACATGGAGAAGCTCAAGAGCTGCGGCGTGGCCATGCTCGATTCGCCCGGCGAGATCCTGCCGATCGCCCTCGGCTATCTGGGCCTGGACCCGAACAGCACCCGTTCGGCCGACTACGACAAGGCCGCCGAGCTGCTGCTGAAGGTCCGCCCCCATGTGGCCTACTTCCACTCCGCCAAGTACATGACCGATATCGCCAACGGCGACATCTGCGTGGCCATCGGCTATTCCGGCAGCTTCTTCCAGTTCGCCAACCGCGCCAAGGAGGCGGGCAACGGCGTGGTGGTGAAGTGGAAGCTGCCGAAGGAAGGCGCGCCGCTGTGGTACGACTCCTTCGCCATCCCGGCCGACGCGAAGAACGTCGAGGAGGCGCATGCCTTCCTCGACAACCTGCTGGACCCGAAGGTGGTGGCGCCGATCAGCGACTTCCTCGGCTACCCCAACCCGAACAAGGATGGCATGGCGCTGGTCAGTGCCGAGATTCGCGACGACGCCGACCTGACCCCGCCGGCGCAGGTGCAGAAGAACCTCTATGTGCTCAAGCCGCTGCCGCAGAAGATCGAGCGGGTGCGCACGCGGGTCTGGAGCAAGATCAAGACCGGTAACTGAAGGGTTGTGGCGGGCGCCTCCCATGGGAGCGAGCTCTGCTCGCGAAGCTCTTGCGTGCGACCGTTCGCGAGCAGAGCTCGCTCCAACGGACATGGGGCATAGCCCTTCCGCCAGAAGCGAAGAAGCCGGTCGATCGACCGGCTTCTGTTTTCTCGGCGGCGAAGGATCAGTCCTTCTTGTAGCCGCTCTCGGTGCAGCCCAGGCAGCGCACGAAGGCGGCCATGCCCGGCTCCACCACCAGCGCTTGGCCGGCTTCCTTGACGTTGCCGCCGGCGGCGGTGAAGGGCAGGCTGATCAGGAACATCCCCGCCCCGATCACGGTGCCGGCAATCAGCAGCGGGCGGGCGATGATCAGGTCGCCGGCCATGGCATAGCCTTTGGGGGTATTGACAGTGTATGTGGGATCGCCACTGACGTTTTGCTGGACCACTTCCTGCGCCTGCGCCGGCAGGGCCAGCAGGCCAGTGGTCAGAGCCAAGACAGCGGCGGTGGTGCGGAACAGGTTCATGGCGCGATCCTTCATTGGTGTCGTTATGGCAGAACGTGCAGGTAACTATAACAGCGCCCACGCAAATGTCAGCGTGAACCCCGTCAATCGCCGTGGAAGGCGTATTCCGGCTTTTTCGGCACATAGGGGCGGAAGAAGGCCAGCAGCGCCTTGAGGTCGGCCGCCTCGTCGCCGGTCGGTTGAAAGGGCGGGCCGATCACCACCCGCCGGTTGGCGAAGTCCAGGGCGCCCGGGACTATCGGCACGCCGGCGCCCAGGGCGATGTGGTAGAAGCCCATCTTCCAGCGCGCCACCTTCTTGCGCGTGCCTTCCGGGGAGAGCACCAGGATGAACTCGCGGTGCTCGCGAAAGCGCTGGATGGCCTGCTCGACCCTGTTCAGGCGCAGATGGCGTTCGATCGGGATGCCGCCCCAGCGGCGCATCAGGCCGCCGAAGGGCCAGCGGAAGATGCTGTGCTTGCCGAACCAGCGGGCGTTCAGCCTCAACACGAACTTCAGCGCGATAAAGATCACGAAGTCCCAGTTGGACGTGTGGTGCGCGCCGATCACGACGAACTTGTCGAGCTGGGGCAGCTGGCCCTCGATGCGCCAGCCCATGAGGCGCAGGGCTGTGCGCCCGACCCACTCGGCGAGCGGGTTTGGCGGCAGGTAGTTGCCGGACATCTTTCACCTCTTATTGTTGTTCTCGGCTGTATGGCGCTCAGCGCTGGCACTTGGGGCAGTAGACGCTGGCGCGCTGGCCCAGCTTCATCTCGCGCAGGGTGGCGCCGCAGAGCTTGCAGAACTCGCCACCGCGGCCGTAGACGAACAGCTCCTGCTGGAAGTAGCCGGGCTGGCCGTCGCCGCCGACGAAGTCGCGCAATGTGGTGCCGCCGCGTTCGATGGCCTGGGCCAGGATGCGCTTGATCGCCTCGGCCAGCTTCGCGTAGCGGGCGCGGGAGATGGAGCCGGCCTCGCGGCGCGGGTCGATGCCGGCGGCGAACAGCGCCTCGGTCGCGTAGATATTGCCCACCCCGACCACCACGGCGTTATCCATGATGAAGGGCTTGACCGCCATGCTGCGCCCGCGCGACTGCCGGTACAGCAGCTCGCCGTCGAAGGCCTCGGTCAGCGGCTCGGGGCCCAGCCTGGCGAGCAGCTCGTGGTTGAGCGGGTCCTCGCTCCAGAGCAGGGCGCCGAAGCGCCGCGGGTCGGTGTAGCGCAGCGCCAGGCCCGACTCCAGCTCGATGTCGACATGTTCGTGCTTGCCCGCCGGGGTGCCCACCGGCACCAGGCGCAGGTTGCCGGACATGCCCAGATGGCCGATCAGGGTGCCGCTCTCGGCCTGGATCAGCAGGTACTTGGCGCGCCGCTCGACGCACTCGATGCGTTGGCCGGACAGGCGCACGTCGAGGTCTTCGGGGATCGGCCAGCGCAGGCGCCGCTCGCGCACCAGCACGCGACTGACGCGCTGGCCGACGAGGTGCGGGGCGATGCCGCGGCGGGTGGTTTCGACTTCGGGTAGTTCGGGCATGGGGTGACTCGGTACTTCTTGAGCAGGGCGCCACCCTAGCAGGAAGGGCCGGGGCGGGGAATCAGCCCGGGCCCAGCTCGCGGATCGACTCCTTGAGATTCTCGAAGTCGTACTCGGACAGGCCCACGTACTCCAGCACCTGGTTCTGGATGCAGTTCCACTCGTGGTCCTCTGCCTGGTTACCCAGCACTTTGTAGCTGGAGCAGATGTGCTCGGCCATCTTGAGGATGGCCATCAGCGTCTTCAGCTGGGCGTCGCGGCCGCCCTCCTCCTCGAAGAAGGACAGCGCGTTGTGGTGGTTGGCGATGGCCTCGCACAGGTGCAGCGGCAGGTTCCACGACTTGGCGGTGAAGTAGCCGACCACCGCATGGTTGGTGTTGAGCAGGCGGTTCTCGGTGTCCACCACGCGGCGCTCGCTGCCGGCGTTGTAGTAGGCCTCCTCCAGCACCGTCATGTAGTTGGGGAAGCGTTTGAGCATCAGCGGGATGCCGCAGTTGTGGAACAGGCCGAGGGTGTAGGCCTCGTCCGGCGACTGGTAGCCGATGCGCTTGGCCAGGGTCAGGCAGGTCATGGCCACGTCCTGGGCGCTGTCCCAGAAGCGGTTGAGGGTGACGATGGCCTCGTCGGTCAGCTCGCCCTTGATCGACTGGGCGTTGATCAGGTTGATCACGGTGTCGCAGCCGAGCAGGTTGACCGCCTGCTGGATCGAGGCGATGCGGTTGGCCAGACCGAAGTGCGCCGAGTTGACTATCTTCAGCAGCGCGCCGGACAGGCCAGGGTCCTGGCTGATCAGCCTGGCGATGGTGCGCAGGTCCGGATTGGGCAGGAACTGCTCCATCTGCAGGTCGACCATGATTTGCGGTTGCGGCGGCACGCTGATGCCCTGCAGCACCTGCTGGATTTGTTCGGCGGAGAGTTCTTGGGCCATGACGGGAAGGTCGGGAAAGATGAGAGGTTCGCCACAGTTTAGCCAATGGGTTTCCGACTCTGCAGCCAAGTTTTTGTAACCGCCGCGCGTCCGAATAGCCGGCTATAATCTCGCCCTTTTTCCTGCGGAGCCCGCCATGTCCCTGCCCAGCCTGCGCCTCAAAGCCAACGCCGATCGTCGCCTGCGCGCCGGCCACCTGTGGGTCTACAGCAACGAGATCGATGTGGCCGCCACGCCGCTCGCCCTGTTCCAACCCGGCGACCAGGCCGTGCTGGAAGCCGCCGGCGGCAAGCCGCTGGGCATAGTGGCGATGAGCCCGAACAACCTGATCTGCGCCCGCCTGCTGTCGCGTGACGTCAAGCACGTGCTGGACAAGTCGCTGCTGGTGCACCGGCTCAACGTCGCTCTGAGCCTGCGCGAGCGCCTGTTCGACACCCCACACTACCGCCTGGTGTACGGCGACTCCGACCTGCTGCCGGGTCTGGTGGTCGACCGCTTCGGCGACCACCTGGTGGTGCAACTGGCCTCGGCCGCCATGGAGCGCGCCAGGGAGGCGGTGATCGAGGCCCTGGTGCAGGTGCTCAAGCCGCGCGGCATCCTGTTCAAGAACGATTCCGCCGCGCGTGACGCCGAGGGCCTCACGCGCTACGTGGAGACCGCCTTCGGCCTGGTGCCGGACTGGGTGGCGCTGGAGGAGAACGGGGTGAAGTTCGAGGCGCCGGTGCAGGGCGGGCAGAAGACCGGCTGGTTCTACGACCACCGCATGAACCGCGCGCGCCTGGCGCCCTACGTGCAGGGCAAGCGCGTGCTCGACCTGTTCAGCTACGTCGGCGGCTGGGGCGTGCAGGCCGCCGCCTTCGGCGCCAGCGAGGTGTTCTGCGTGGACGGCTCGGCCCTGGCCCTGGACGGCGTGGAGCGCAACGCCACGCTCAACGGCGTGGCCGAGAAGGTCACCTGCATCGAGGGCGACGTGTTCGCGGCGCTCAAGGAGCTGAAGGCCGCCGAGGAACGCTTCGACGTGGTGGTCGCCGACCCGCCCGCCTTCATCAAGCGCAAGAAGGACATCAAGAACGGCGAGGCCGCCTACCGCCGCCTCAACGAGCAGGCCATGCGCCTGCTGGGCAAGGACGGCATCCTGGTCAGCGCCAGCTGCTCCATGCACCTGGAGGAAGACCACCTGCAGAACATCCTGCTGACCAGCGCCCGCCACCTGGACCGCAACATCCAGCTGCTCGAGCGCGGCGCCCAGGGCCCTGACCATCCGGTGCACCCGGCCATCGCCGAGACCCGCTACATCAAGAGCCTGACCGTGCGCCTGCTGCCCAACAGCTGACCGGCGGCGCATCGTGCCGATGCGCGTCGCATCTCAGGAGTGCGACGCGCGAGTGGATTCTCCCCAACGCGTCACCGCATGCCACACCTGCGTGCAGCCCGGGCCTCTTGGTCTAGGCTCTAGACGTGGCCGCATCTGCGTTTCCGGTTGTGGCCTGCTTATTGCCTTTGGTTATGAATACGGCAAGCGCCAGTACACACTGGTGCGAGAATCCGGTGCGGCGCCACGAGTGCCGTGCCCAGGCGGAGAGTTTGGGGAGTACCGATGGCTGACTCGGCTGCGGACAAGGCGTTCCTGCGTTTCACCGGCGTCAAGAAGACCTACGATCACAAGACCCTGGTGGTCAAGGATTTCAACCTCGATGTGGCCAAGGGCGAGTTCATCACCCTGCTCGGCCCCTCCGGCTCAGGCAAGACCACCTGCCTGATGATGCTCGCCGGCTTCGAGGACGTGACCAGCGGCGAGATCCTCATCAACGGCCGCAGTGTCACCAGCATCGCCCCCTATCAGCGCAACATCGGCATGGTGTTCCAGCAGTACGCGCTGTTCCCGCACATGACCATCCGCGAGAACCTCGCCTATCCGCTGAAGATCCGCAAGAAGCCCGCCGCCGAGATCCGCGCCAAGGTCGACGAGTACCTGGCCCTGGTCGAGCTGCAGGACTTCGGCGGGCGTTACCCCGGCCAGCTCTCCGGCGGCCAGCGCCAGCGCGTGGCCCTGGCCCGGGCGCTGATCTTCGCCCCGGACATAGTGCTGATGGACGAGCCGCTCGGCGCTCTGGACAAGAAGCTGCGCGAGCAGATGCAGTTCGAGATCAAGCGCCTGCACGAGCAGCTCGGTTTCACCGTGATCTACGTGACCCATGACCAGACCGAAGCGCTGACCATGAGCGACCGCATCGCCGTGTTCAACAACGGCGTGGTGCAGCAGTGCGCGCCGCCGCATGTGCTGTACGAGCGCCCGGCCAACCTGTTCGTCGCCGACTTCATCGGCGAGAGCAACAAGCTCAAGGGCACCATCGAGGCGGTCGAGGGCGAGCGCGTGCGGGTGCGCCTGGACGATGGCAGCCAGGTCAGCACGCTGCTGGCCAACTGCAGCGAGGTCGGTCAGCCGACCACCGTCTCGGTGCGCCCGGAAAAACTCACCTTCACCACCCGCCTCGGCGAGGCCGGCAACCGGGTCAAGGCCCGCTTCGTCACCCGCCACTACGTCGGCGAATACATCCGCTATCACTTCCAGACCACCGACGGCAGCGAACTGGTGGTGAAGAATCTGAACGACAGTTCAGCCCCGCGACTCAGCGCCCAGGAGGAGGTCGCCCTGGCCTGGCTGCCCGAGGACAGCCAGGCCCTGGACCGGCAGGAAGTCCCCACGACGCTCTAACGAACCAACGACAAGCAATGGAGCACAGCAATGGTTAGATCACTGAGTACCGGCCTCTCCACCCTTGCCCTGGCCGCGTCCATCGGCCTGGCGGCCACCCAGGCGAGCGCCGCGGACAGCCTCACCGTGGTGTCCTGGGGGGGCGCCTACGGCGCCGCACAGCAGAAGCATGTGATCGACCCGTTCCAGAAGGACACGGGCGTCAAGGTGCTGTTCGAGGACTACTCCGGCGGCGTGGCCGAGATCAAGGCGCAGGTCGAGTCCGGCAATATCCAGTGGGACGTGGTCGACTTCGAAGTGATCGACCTCGAGCGCGCCTGCTCCGAGGGCCTGCTCGAGTTCATCCCGCGTGACATCCTGCCGGCGGGCATCGACGGCACTCCGGCCGACAAGGACTTCATCCCCGAGGCCCTGGACAGTGAATGCGCCATCGGCAACATCGTCTGGTCGGTGGTGTTCGCCTACAACGAGAAGACCATAGGCGCGACCAAGGCCGCGACCATGGCCGACTTCTTCGACACTAAGAAGATCCCCGGCAAGCGCGCCATGCGCAAGCGCCCGCAGGTGAACATGGAGTGGGCCCTGCTGGCCGACGGCGTGCCGGCCGACCAGGTCTACGAAGTGCTGGCCACTCCGGAAGGCCAGCAGCGTGCCTTCGACAAGCTGGCCAGCATCAAGGGCGACATCGTCTGGTTCGACTCCTGGTCGCAGGCCCCGCAGCTGCTCAACGACGGCGGCGCGGTGCTGGTGCAGTCGGCCAACGGGCGCTTCTACGACGCCATCCGCCAGGAGAAGAAGCCCTTCGTGATCGTCTGGGACGGCCATGTCTACGACCTCGACGCCTGGGCCGTGGTCAAGGGCAGCAAGAACAAAGACCTGGCCATGAAGTTCATCGCCTACGCCACCGGCTCCAAGCCGCTGGCCGGCATGCCGGACGTGGCCTACGGCCCGACCCGCAAGTCGTCCATGCCGCTGGCCGACCAGAGCGCCACCCCGCACCTGCCCACCGCCCACCTCGACAAGGGCATGCAGGCCGGCTCGGAGTTCTGGGCCGACTACGGCGAGTCGCTGGGCGAGAAGTTCAACGAGTGGCTGCTCAAGTAAAGGCCGCGATAGCCCCTCTCCCCTTGGGAGAGGGGTTGGGGTGAGGGCGCTGCCCTCACCGGGATTTCCGGAGTAATGCCTTGTCTACCCTGACCACTCACGAGGCCGGTCAGGCCTCCAGCGCCCGGCGCAGGAAGCGTTTAGCCGCGTTCCTGTTCGTGGTGCCGCTGCTGCTGTTCATTATCCTGACCTTCGTCGCGCCCATCGCCAGCATGCTCTGGCGCAGCGTGCACCACCCGACGGTGGCGGAACTGATTCCCGAGACCCTGAGCGCGCTGCAAGGCTGGGATGGCCAGCAACTGCCCGAGCGCCAGGTGTTCGACACCTTCGCCGTGGAACTGCACGGCCTGGCCAAGCAGCGCCTGTCCGGCAAGCTGGCCGAAGAGTTCAACCGCGCCTACGCCGGTATGTCCAGCGTGGTCAAATCCAGCGCCCGGCGCCTCGGCCGGCTGTCGCCCGCCGAGCTCGAAAGCAAGGGCGCCGAGACCCTGCTCGCCGCGCACCGCAACTGGAGCAAGCCCGAGCTGTGGTTCGCCATCGCGCGCGCCGGCAAGGTCTACACCTACGATTACTACCTCACCGCGCTGGACCTGGAGCTGCACCCGGAGCAAGGCCTGCAGGTGCGCGAGGACACCCAGATCTACCTGCAGCTGTACAGCAAGACGCTGAACATGGCGCTGGTCATCACCCTGCTCTGCGCGCTGCTCGGCTATCCCCTGGCCTACTACCTGGCCGGGCTGCCGGAGAATCGCGCCAACCTGCTGCTGGTGCTGGTCCTGCTGCCGTTCTGGACCTCGCTGCTGGTGCGCACCACCGCCTGGATCGCGCTGCTGCAGACCAACGGCGTGATCAACTCCTTCCTGCTCGGCGCGGGCCTGCTCGACCAGCCGTTGGAGATGCTCTACACCTCGTTCGCCACCGTGGTGGCGATGACCCATATCCTGCTGCCGTTCATGATCCTGCCGCTGTACAGCGTGATGCGCGGCATCGACCCGAGCTACCTGCGCGCCGCCCTTTCGCTCGGCGCCAGGCCGATCCCGGCGTTCGTGCGCATCTACTTCCCGATGACTCTGCCGGGGCTCAGCGCCGGCGCCTTGCTGGTGTTCATCATCTCGGTCGGCTACTACATCACCCCGGCCCTGGTCGGCGGCACCGACGGGCAGATGATCAGCAACATCATCGCCTTCCACATGCAGCGCTCGAACAACTGGGAGCTGGCCGCCGCGCTCGGCTCGCTGCTGCTGGGTCTGATCCTGCTGCTGTACTGGGTGTACGACCGCTTCGTCGGCGCCAGCAATATCAAACTCGGATGAATGGAGCGGCAAGCGGCAAGCCACAAGCTTCAAGCCAAGGCCGCTCCGCCTCGAAGCTTGCAGCTGCTTTTTTGGGATGACACAGCATGAAAATCCCCGCCTACTATGGCTTCTGGCACCACCTCGGCACCTGGCTGCTGCGCGGCAGCTCCTGGCTGGTGCTGCTGTTCCTGATCCTGCCGATTCTGGTCATAGTGCCGCTGTCGTTCAACAATGAACCGTTCTTCAGCTTCACCGAGGGCATGCTGCGCCTGCAGCCGGAGGCCTACTCGCTGCGCTGGTACCGGGAGATCTTCGGCGACCAGAAGTGGCTGCTGGCGATCCAGAACAGCTTCGTCATCGGCATCTTCGCCACCCTGATCGCCACCGTGCTCGGCACCTGCGCGGCCGTGGGCCTGGCCCGCGACGAGATGCCCATGCGCCGGCTGATCACCGCGCTGCTGCTGTCGCCGATGATCGTGCCGCTGATCATCACCGCCGCCGGCATGTTCTTCTTCTACTCGGACCTGGGCCTGGCCGGCAGCTATGCCGGGGTGATCCTGGCCCACGCCGCGCTCGGCACGCCGTTCGTGATCATCACCGTCACCGCCACTCTGGCCGGCTTCGACTACAGCCTGGTGCGCGCGGCGCTGAACCTCGGCGCCACGCCGCTGCGGGCGTTCTTCGACGTGATCATGCCGCTGATCCGCCCCGGGGTGATCAGCGGCGCGCTGTTCGCCTTCATCACCTCGTTCGACGAGGTGGTGGTGATCCTGTTCATGGCCGGCCCGCAGCAGCGCACCATCCCGCGGCAGATGTTCTCGGGCCTGCGCGAGCAGATCAACCCGAGCATCCTGGCCATCGCCACCCTGCTGATCCTGGTGTCCATCGCCCTGCTGGTGACCATCGAGCTGCTGCGCCGGCGCGCCGCGCGCCTGCGCATGGCGCTCGACGAGTGATGCGCGCCGTCGCCACGGCCTTCCGCCGGCGCCGCGCCTGGGATTAGAATCGGCCCCTGCTGCCCCCATCCCAGGCGGACTCCCGAGCCCGGCCGAGCCAGCGGTGATCCCGTTCGGCTTCGCGCCCCCGTACCCCCGGCAACCGTTACCTGCATTTGCCAGCGGCCCGCGGCGCGCTCACCATACGCCTAACAGCGGGCCGCTGCCCGCGTCGTGATTCAGTCTGCAGGACCGCCGCCATGCCCGATTACCGTTCGAAAACCTCCACCCACGGCCGCAACATGGCCGGCGCCCGCGCCCTGTGGCGCGCCACCGGGATGAAGGACGAAGACTTCAAGAAGCCGATCATCGCCATCGCCAACTCCTTCACCCAGTTCGTGCCCGGCCACGTGCACCTGAAGGACCTGGGTCAGCTGGTCGCCCGCGAGATCGAGAAGCACGGCGGCGTGGCCAAGGAATTCAACACCATCGCCGTCGACGACGGCATCGCCATGGGCCATGACGGCATGCTCTATTCGCTGCCGAGCCGCGAGATCATCGCCGACTCCGTGGAATACATGGTCAACGCCCATTGCGCCGACGCCATCGTCTGCATCAGCAACTGCGACAAGATCACCCCCGGCATGCTGATGGCCGCGCTGCGCCTGAACATCCCGGTGGTGTTCGTCTCCGGCGGGCCGATGGAGGCCGGCAAGACCAAGCTGGCCAGCCACGGCCTGGACCTGGTCGACGCCATGGTGGTGGCCGCCGACGACTCCTGCTCCGACGAGAAGGTCGCCGAGTACGAGCGCAGCGCCTGCCCGACCTGCGGCAGCTGCTCGGGCATGTTCACCGCCAACTCGATGAACTGCCTGACCGAGGCCCTGGGCCTGTCGCTGCCGGGCAACGGTTCGACCCTGGCCACCCACGCCGACCGCGAGCAGCTGTTCCTGCGCGCCGGGCGGCTGGTGGTCGAGCTGTGCCAGCGCTACTACGGCGAGGGCGACGAGTCGGTGTTGCCGCGCAACGTCGCCAACTTCAAGGCGTTCGAGAACGCCATGGCCCTGGATATCGCCATGGGCGGCTCGACCAACACCATCCTGCACCTGCTGGCCGCCGCCCAGGAGGCCGAGCTGGCCTTCGACCTGCGCGACATCGACCGGCTGTCGCGCAAGGTGCCGCAGCTGTGCAAGGTGGCGCCGAACATCCAGAAGTACCACATGGAAGACGTGCACCGCGCCGGCGGTGTGTTCTCCATCCTCGGCGAGCTGGCCCGTGGCGGCCTGCTGCACACCGACGTGCCGACCGTGCACAGCCCGAGCATGGCCGATGCCATCGCCCAGTGGGACATCACCCAGACCCAGGACGAGAAGGTGCACACCTTCTTCAAGGCCGGCCCCGCCGGCATCCCGACCCAGGTGGCGTTCAGCCAGTCGACCCGCTGGGACACCCTCGACGACGACCGCGAGAACGGCTGCATTCGCAGCGTCGAGCACGCCTACTCGCAGGAAGGCGGCCTGGCCGTGCTGTACGGCAACATCGCCTTGGACGGTTGCGTGGTGAAGACCGCCGGCGTGGACGAGTCGATCCATGTGTTCGAGGGCAGCGCCAAGATCTTCGAGAGCCAGGACAGCGCCGTGAAAGGCATCCTCGCCGACGAAGTGAAGCCGGGCGATATCGTCATCATCCGCTACGAAGGCCCGAAAGGCGGCCCGGGCATGCAGGAAATGCTCTACCCGACCAGCTACCTGAAGTCCAAGGGCCTTGGCAAGCAGTGCGCCCTGCTCACCGACGGCCGCTTCTCCGGCGGCACCAGCGGCCTGTCCATCGGCCACGCCTCGCCGGAAGCGGCCGCCGGCGGCGCCATCGGCCTGGTACGGGACGGCGACAAGGTGCTGATCGATATCCCCAACCGCAGCATCAACCTGCTGGTGTCGGATGAAGAACTGGCCGCCCGCCGCGCCGAGCAGGACAAGAAGGGCTGGAGGCCGGTCGCTCCGCGCGCGCGCAAGGTGTCCACCGCCCTCAAGGCCTACGCCCTGCTGGCCACCAGCGCCGACAAGGGCGCCGTGCGCGACAAGGCACTACTCGAAGGCTGATTGCCACCTACTCCCTCTCCCTCCGGGAGAGGGCCGGGGTGAGGGACTTCCAGCCAGCACACAGCAAGCCCGGCTCCGCGCCGGGCCTGTGCTTTCTCCCCTCCCCGTTCAGAGGAAAGGGAAGGCCATGAAGGTCGGCCTGATCGCTCGCGGGGCGAGCCAGCACGGCGAGCCACGCTCGCACTCGGCATCGCGCAACCTCATCAATGTGCCGGGCAGGCTTGCTATGCCCCGCTGGTACCGGGTTAAATGCGCCACGGATTTTCTCGCGCTCAAGGACTGAGTGCATCGCGTGCCACTTCCGCACATCAGTCCAGGGCGTTTCCCAGCCCCAGCCGACTGACGCAAACGGAGTGCCCATGCCCCAATTCACACGAACCGCCGTCTTCTCGCTGAGCGCCGCCATCGCGCTCGGTGGTTGCGCCAACATGGCGCAAAACGAGTGGCTGAATCAGGAGAATGTCGGCACCCTGGCCGGCGCCGCCGTTGGCATCCTGGTCGGCAGCCAGATCGGTGATGGCAATGGTCGCACCGCCGCCATGATCGCCGGCGCCCTGGCCGGCGGCATGCTCGGCAAGACCATCGGCGCCAAGCTCGACCAGCGCGATCGCGAGGCCCTCGCCGCGCAGACCCAGCAGGCGCTGGACTTCAGCCAGGACGGCCAGTCCACCTCCTGGACCTCCAGCCACAGCGGCGCCACGGCGCAGATCACCCCGGTCAGCACCCAGACCCAGTCGCGCGAAATCACCGTCAAGCGCAGCGCCCAGGTGCAGGCGGTGCCCAACATGACGCTGCTGAACAAGCCCTATCAGGCCATCAAGTCGGCCAACGTGCGCAATGCGCCCAGCACCGATGCCAGCAAGGTCGGTGGCCTGGCGCCTGGCAGCACCTTCACCGCCATCGGCCGTACCGACAACGACTGGATCATGGTCGGCCGCCAGGGCGTCAGCATCGGCTACGTCTACGCCCCGCTGGTTCAGCCGGCCAAGCCCGCGCAACTGGCCAGCCAAGGCGCCACCGGCGGCGCCAGCAGCGCGGCTCCGGTCGCCGCCGCTACCGATCTCGACAGCATGGACCTGGCCAGCGCCAAGCAGCAGGGCTTCGACCTCGACAGCATCGCCGTGGTCGACGACAAGGTCACCGCGCAGACCAGCTGTCGCACCGTGAACTACAGCGTCAATGCCCAGGGTTCGCAGCAAACGCAGACCGTGCAGGCCTGCCAGGCCGGCGACGGCGCCTGGGAGTTGATCTGAGGTGGAGCGCAGGATGAACAAGACCCTACTCGGCCTGCTGCTGCTTAGCAGCGCCGTGCACGCCGCCAGCGAGAGTCATCGCCTGGCGTTTTCCAAGGCCGAGAACGTCGAGGTGTTCGTCGACCATGCGGCGGGCCAGCCCTGGTGCGGCGAGCAACTCAAGATGCGCTTCGCCTTCGCCGGCGAGGCCAGCCTGGAGTCGGTCCAGCGCCTGCTGCCCAAGCTTGGCAGCCTGCTGCAGAGCCAGTGCGCGGCGGCCAGCAGCCTGACCTGGCAGAGCCTGGACCGACAGCAGACACTCGCCGCCCAGGGCACCGCCAGCAAGGCCAGCGCCTGGCAGGCGCTGCCGAACCAGGCGGTCGCGCCGTCGGCGCCAGCCACTGCGCCCGAGGCGCCGTCAGCCGCGCCAGAGGCGGCCCCGCAGGTCGCCGCCAGCCAGACGGCAGAGCCCGTTACAACGCCCGCGCCTGCTACCCCGAGCGCTACGCCCGCAGTCAGCCAAGCCGCCTCGGACGAACGCGCTCCGGCCGAGACTCCGACGCCGGCAATGGCCTTCGCTATCGCCGGCTGGCAGCCGAGTCCGCCCAGTCAGTGGCTGGGCGGCGTCGAAGGGCTCAAGACCGTGCAGGATCAGAACGGCTGCCGACTGCGCGTCATCTATCCGGATGAGCCGAGCACCCAGGGCCTGAGCGTCGACAGCCAGGGTCTGAGCTGTGACGGCGAGGGCTACCTGAGCGGCAAGGGCAAGGCATCGATCACCCGTAGCGATGGCGCCGTGCTCAAGCGCTACGACGGCTACTTCCAGCATGGCCTGCCGCTGGGCGGCGTCGCCGTGGACCTGCCGATCGTCGGCATCGACAAGGGGCAGAACCTGCTGCTGCTGCTTGGCAGCGATCCCTCGCAGCGCATCCACTTCCTCGCGCGCGCCGGCTTCGACAGCTACAACGCGCGCTGGGGCATGACCGACGACATCATCGCGCTGACCGACAACGCCGATCTGTTCCGCGCCGCCGAGAGCATTCGCCATGCCGTGATGGCGCATGTGCCGACCATGCAGCGCCTGCTGCCGCAGGAGAGCTCGCTGCATTTCCAGGCGGTGCGCAACATCGATGCCCTCAGTGGCTATGAGCGTGACGACTGGCTCTACGAAGTGCATGTGCGCAAGCCCTGGCGCAGCAAGACCTGGAGTTTCGACCCGAGCGCCGCCAACAATCACCTGTTCAACTTCGAGCGCAGGCAGGCCGAGATCGCCCAGCGCGAGGCCGAGGAGCTGGCGCGCCAGCAGCAGTACCAGCGCCAGCAGCAGGCCCGCGCCGCCGAGGAGCAGCTGCGCCAGTACCAGGCCCTGAAGGAGCAGCAGCGAGATCCGCAGCAGATGCTCGCCAACCTGATCCGCGACATCCGCCCCGGTGGCGCTTACCGCGCGCTGATGCGCGGCGAGTCCTACGAGATTCGTCAGATCGTGCACGTCGATGGCAGCGATGGCGACGACTGGCGCCTGGACTACCCCTACGAAGCGCGCCTGATCAGCGCCGACGAGGTCGACGCCGGCTGGTATCTGGTCAGTGGCAAGGTCAGCCTCGACCCGCAGCGCCTCGACCAGCAGGACCTGCCGCTGACCCTGATCGAGGCGCAAAGCCTGCAGGCCTGCCAGGACGATGGCTGCCTGGACATGACCGACCCGCTCGCCCTGACCCGCCAGCGCCTCAATCAACCCGACTGGACGCCGCAAGCCGCACAGGCGCTGGTCAACAGCGTG
The DNA here is from genome assembly GCF_039888625.1 of Pseudomonas sp. CAU 1711. Taxonomy (NCBI): domain Bacteria; kingdom Pseudomonadati; phylum Pseudomonadota; class Gammaproteobacteria; order Pseudomonadales; family Pseudomonadaceae; genus Pseudomonas; species Pseudomonas sp. CAU 1711. Next base: position 103,143 of record NZ_JBDQQT010000005.1, on the reverse strand, counting down.
TGGCCCGACCGCTATCCGCAGGCCCAGGAGTGAATTCCATGGACAAACGCACGTTCATCATCCCCGGCGCCGCCGTGGTCGTCCTGGCCGCCGGTTACTTTGGCCTCGGCGCCTACGCGGCCAGCCAGAACGAGAAGCAACTGGAGGACTGGCTCTACGATCACGAACTCGATGGCCTGCTGCGCTGGGACTCGATCAGCGCCAGCCCGTTCAGCAACGGCTACACCCTGCATGGGGTGAGCATCAGCGGCAAGGACAGGTTCAAGGGCCTGGACATCGATGTCGACTCCATCCGTTTGGCGGATCTGGCCGACGAGCGTGACTTCAAGAGCATCCGCCTGGAGTTGCGCGGTATCCGCCCGGCGGGCAGCGAGCGCGGCCCGGCCGCCGCGCTCTACGAGTTGCTGCACGAGTCCGGCCGCCAGGAGCTGGAGCCCTTCGACCTCAGCCTCAGCGGCCACTATGACGCCGAGGACAAGCAGGCCAGCCTGAACCTCAGTTTCGACATTCCACAACTGTTCGTCGGCGAAGGCCAGCTGCAGCTCAACAACGCCCGCAACCTCGATCGTGAGCTGGAATCGCTTGGCGCCTCCGCGGCCCAGGCGGCGCTGCTCGGCCCGCTGGGGCTATTCGCGCTGGCCGAGAGCATCGGCAACCTGCAGGGCGTCGAGCTGGGCGAGTCCGGTTTCAGCCTGCGCGACAATGGTTACTTCAAGCGCCTGGATGCCCTCAACCAGCGCTATGCCTACCCGCTCGAGCCTGGCAAGGCCAGCGCCGAGGAGCAGCGTCAGCGACTGGCCGAGCATGAGCAGCGGCAATGGCAGCAGCAGTGTCTCAAGACCTGGGAGCGCGCCTACAAGGACGCCGAGGAGGCCTGTGATAACTGGTGGCGGGCACGGCACGGGCAAAGCCAGGGCATACGCCTGAGCATCGAGCCGGAAGGCCGCGTGCGCCTCAGCGATCTGGATGAGATCAAACGCAATCCGGAGCGCGCCGAGCGTCTGCTGGCGCGTCTGAATCTCAGTTTGGACACGCTCTGAGCCTCTGCCAGGGGACGGCGAAGCCGACCCCTGGCCTCACTCGCAGGTCAGCGCTGGGCGCGTATCTCCGGCGCGCGCCGTGCAGCCGGTCGAGCATGAATCCGTCAGCTCACCCCGACATAACGGTCGGCGCGGTGATTCAGCGCCAACACCAGGTTGAGCATCACCGCGCCCAGCACCGACAGGGCCACCTTGTCCGGCGCCACCACGAAGACCGCGCCCAGCACGATCAATGCGTCGATGCCCATCTGCACCGTGCCGGCGCGCAGGGCGAAGCGCTCCTGCACGAACAGCGCGAGGATGTTCACCCCGCCCAGGCTGGCGCGGTGACGGAACAGCATCAGCAGGCCAAGGCCCATGGTCGCGCCGCCGAACAGCGCGGCATACAGCTCGTTGAGATGGGCGAAGGCGATCCAGCCCGGAGTCAGCTCGGCCAGCAGCGACACCAGCAGCACGGCGCAGCCGGTGCGCAGGGTGAAGCCCCAGCCCAGGCGCCAGATGCCGAGGGCGTAGAAGGGCAGGTTGACCAGACAGAACACCAGGCCGAAAGGCCAGCCGGCCAGGTACTTGGCCAGGAAGGCGATGCCCACGGTGCCGCCGGTGAGCAGTCCGGCGTGGCCGTAGAAGGCGATGCCCAGGGCCACCAGGGCGGTACCGAAGAGCAGGGCCAGGGCATCCTCCCACAGCGGATGGCGGACGAAGATGGCGGCGATGCGGTCGGTCTGGGCGGGGGCGTCGGTCTGGTCGGTCATGGTCGGGTTCGGCGGAAAAAGTCGAAAGCACAGGGGCGCCGCCTACGGGCGCAGGCGGCGTCGGTCAAGCACAGTGAAGAAGGCCTCTAGGCGCGGCGCCAGGTCTCGAAGCGGAAGGCCGGCTTGCCCTCGGCGGCGGCGTGCTCCTCGCTCTCGCAGCAGCGCCAGATGGTCTGGTCGAACTCCGGGAACCAGGCGTCGCCCTCCGGCTGCAGGGCCACGCGGGTCAGGTACAGGCGCTCGGCCCGGGCCAGGCCCTGCTCGTAGAGCTGGGCGCCGCCGATCAGCATCAGCTCGTCCACGCCCTGTTCGCGGGCCCACTGCTCGGCGCGGGCGATGGCGGCGTCCAGGTCGGCGAACACCTCGCCGCCTTCCAGCCGCAGGTCCGGCTGGCGGCTGACCACCAGATTGAGGCGCCCCGGCAGCGGACGGCCGAGCGAGTCCCAGGTCTTGCGTCCCATGATGATCGGCTTGCCGAGGGTCTTGGCCTTGAAGTGCTTGAAGTCCGCCGGCAGGTGCCAGGGCAGCTGGTTGTCGCGGCCGATCACGCGGTTGTCGGCGAGGGCGGCGATCAGGCAGAGGGGCAGGGTCTTGTTCATGGCGGCGAGGATAACGACTCGCGGCGTGACCGGCCATGCTCGGCCGGTGATTTTTCCCGCGCGGTGGGGCAGGGGTTATGCTTGGGCTTCACTTCGCCGATGGGACGCCGCGTGACCGACAGCCGCCTACAATGCCTCTGGCTCTGCGAAGCCATCCGCCTGCGCGAGGAGCACGCCGGGCCGCTGGAGGACGCCGAGGCCAACCGCCTGGCGCGCCAGTCCGGTGCCGACCTGGCCGGGCGCATCGAGGCCCGCGCGCTGTTCCTCGCCCGCCGCGACGGTCAGTGGCAGGCCCTGCAGCACTGGCTGCAGGGCGCCCGCCTGGCGCTGCTGGTGCTGGCCGCCCTGGCGCTGGTCGGCGGCTGCGGCCTGGCGCTGGCGGCGCTGGGCGACGGCGGCCGTCCGGTCAATGTGTTCTGGGCCCTCGGCAGCCTGCTCGGGCTGCACCTGCTGAGCCTGCTCGGCTGGTTGCTCGGCCTGCTCTTAGCCGGCGAGCACCGGGCCGTCCTCGGGCGCCTGTGGCTGTGGCTCGGCGAGCGGCTGGCGCGCGACGCCGCGGCCGCTCAGCTCGGCCCGGCGCTGCTCCTGTTGCTGCAACGGCGACGGCTCAATCGCTGGCTGCTCGGTCTGCTGGTGCACGGCCTGTGGCTGCTGGCGCTGCTCGCCGCGACGCTAATGCTGGTGCTGCTGCTCAGCACCCGGCGCTATGGCTTCGTCTGGGAGACCACGCTGCTGTCCGGCGACACCTTCGTCGCCCTGACCCAGCTGCTGGGCGCGCTGCCGGCCCTGCTCGGCCTGCCGCTGCCCGACCCCGACACCATCCGCGCCAGCGGCGAGGGGGCCCTGGGCCATGAGGCGGCGCGCCATGCCTGGGCCGGCTGGCTGCTCGGCGTGCTGCTGGTGTTCGGCCTGCTGCCGCGCGCGCTGTTGCTGCTGCTGTGCCTGCTGGCCTGGCAGCGCGGACGCGCCGGCCTGGCGCTGGACCTCCAGGCGCCGAGCTATCGCCTGCTGGCCGAGCGCCTGCAGCCGTCCTGCGAGCGCCTGGGCATTGTCGATGCCGCGCCCGGCGAGCTGCACCGGCACGGCGCCGGCAGCAACGAGCTGGCCGCCGCCGGCGCCGTGCTGGTGGCGGTGGAACTGGACGATGCGCGGCCCTGGCCGCCGGCGCTGCCGCCGTCGGTGGCCGATGCCGGGGTGCTGGACAGCCGCGAGCAGCGCCACCACCTGCTCGACCAGCTCGGCCGCTTCCCGCCGGCGCGCCTGGCGGTGGCCGTCGACCCGCGCCGCTCGGCGGACCGCGGCACCCTGGCGCTGCTCGGCGAGCTGTCGCGCACGGCCGCCGCCACGCGCATCTGGCTGCTGCCGGCGCCGCCCGGTGCGGCGCTCGACGGCGCGCGTCTGGGCGACTGGCACGAGGCGCTGCAGCGCCTCGGCCTGCCATTCGCCGACAGCTCGCCGTTGCCATGGCTGGAGAATGGGCATGACTGATCGCCTGGCCCGGATGGAATCCGGGAAGCAGAAGGTGATTGCATCCGCGCCGTGCGCGGGGCGGGCGCCGGCGGGCGCTCCCTCACCCCGGCCCTCTCCCGGAGGGAGAGGGGGCAAGAGCGGCGCGACCATGAGGCACTTGTGTGGGCGTGGGGGGCGAGCATGAGCAAGCCACTGAAGCTGGCCGTGGTCGGCCACACCAATGTCGGCAAGACCTCGCTGCTGCGCACCCTGCTGCGCGACGTCGATTTCGGCGAGGTGTCGCCGCGCGCCAGCACCACCCGCCATGTCGAGGGCGCGCGCCTGTCGGTAGAGGGCGTGGCGCTGCTGGAGCTGTACGACACGCCGGGCCTGGAGGACGCCATCGCCCTGCTCGATCATCTGGAGCACCTGGATCGCCCCGGCGAACGCCTGGACGGACCGGCGCGCATCCAGCGCTTTCTCGACGGCGCCGAGGCGCGCCAGCGCTTCGAGCAGGAGGCCAAGGTGCTGCGCCAGTTGCTGGCCAGCGATGCCGGGCTCTATGTGATCGACGCCCGCGAGCCGGTGCTGGCCAAGTACAAGGACGAGCTGCAGGTGCTGGCCGGCTGCGGCAAACCGTTGCTGCCGGTGCTCAACTTCAGCGCCGGCCAGGCGCAGCGCGAGGACGAATGGCGCGAGGCCCTGGCCCGCCTCGGCCTGCACGCGCGGGTGGCGTTCGACAGCGTGGCGCCGCCACTGGATGGCGAACGCCGGCTATTCGAGAGCCTGGCCCTGCTGATCGAGGCGGCGCGGCCGCGCCTGGAGCGGCTGATCGCCGACCACGAGGAGCAGGCCCTGGCCCGCCGCCAGGCCGCTGCCCAGCTGATCGCCGAGCTGCTGATCGACTGCGCCGCCTGCCGCCGCAGCGTGGCCGCCCAGGCGCAGATCGAGCGCGAGGAGATCGCCGCCCTGCACCAGGCCGTGCGCCAGCGCGAGCAGCAGTGCGTGGAGGCGCTGCTGCGCCTGTATGCCTTTCGCGAAGGCGATGCCTGCGCCGAGGACCTGCCGCTGACGGATGGGCGCTGGGGCGACGATCTGTTCAATCCCGAGACCCTGCGCCAGCTGGGGGTGAGAGTCGGCGGCGGCATGGCCGCCGGCGCCGCCACCGGAGTGGGCATCGATCTGCTGGTCGGCGGCATCACCCTGGGCGCCGCCGCGCTGCTCGGCGCACTGGCCGGTGGCGGCCTGCAGACCGCGCGCAACTACGGTGGGCGCCTGCTCGGCAAGCTCCGGGGTCAGCGCGAGCTGACGGTCAGCGACGACGTGCTGCGTCTGCTGGCCCTGCGTCAGCGCCAGCTGCTGGCCGCTCTGCTCGCCCGCGGACATGCCGCAATCGGTGTCATCCAGCTCGATAGCGTCGGCGCCGGCAGCTGGCGCGACGGCAAGCTGCCAGAGGCCCTGAGCCGCGCGCGGGCGCATCCCGAGTGGTCGTCGCTCAATCCGGATGCGCACCTGGAGCAGGTCGAACGGCGCGCTCAGGTAGCTGCCCTGGCTGCCGGGCTTGCCACCTAACGGCCGAAGTTGACGCGGATGACGCTGTCGATCAGCCCGGCACCGGGGAAGTCGGCGAACACTATGCCGACGTGGCCAAGCTTGCCGCGCTGGGTATCCAGCAGGTTGCGGGTCAGGTCGTTGGTGCCCTCGAAGGCGATCGAGCAGATGCCGATGAAGCAGCCGACCCGCGGGAAGTCCGGATAGCTGTTCTTCCAGCCCGGCGTGGTGCGCCCGGTGAGCAGGCGCGGCGCGCCGGTCTGCGGGCTGGAGTGGCCGCTGGCGACGAAATAGGGGAAGGAGCCGCCGGAGCCGGAGAGGAAGTTGATCGAGCTGTGGCCGCGGCCGTTGGCCCGCCAGATCTGCGCCTTGACCTTCTCCCACTTGCCGTACAGGTCCCAGTTGCTGCTCAGGCTGTAGGCGTCCTGGGTGTCGAACGAGCCGGAGTAGTCCAGGCCATAGGTGGCGCCGGCGAAGTTCTGCAGTATCACTATCTTGCCGCGCACCTCGTCGAGCAGCGGGTCCTGGCCGGTGGGTTGCCAGATGTAGCCGCTGTAGCGGGCGTTGTATTCGGCGAAGGTGGCCTCGAAGCTGCGGCTGACGTTCTGCTCGGTGTGCTCCGGCTTGACCCGTACCAGCAGCGTCTCGCCCGGGTGCTGGGCGAGGAAGGCGACCATGGTGTCGAGCACGTCGCCGAACATGGTGCGCTGGAACACCGGGCCATGGTGGATGGCGAATACATTCTCGATATGCCGGGCGCGCACGTCGAAGGCGCGGATGCCCGCCTCCAGCTGGGTGCGCAGCGGCAGCGACTGGGTGCGTACTATGTCGCCGCCATAGAAGGACAGCGAGTCGTGGGTGCCCGGCAGCGACAGCGCGCGCACGCGCTTGGCGCCGTCCAGGGCGGCCATCCAGTCGCTGTTGCGGTAATTGAGGTTGCTATCGCTGGAGTAGGCATTGCTCGAATGAGCGGCGGCGGTGAGCGGTGCGAGCAGGCAGACGCAGGCCAGCGCGCGGCGCAGTAGGTGGAAGTCCATGGTGAGGTTCCTTGTGGTGCCTGTTGTCGTTGTTGATGGCTAACCACTACCCGGTCCGGCGGAGCGCTTTCACGTGAGCGCGACGGCGAACGGAAATAGCCCCGGCAGTGAAGTCCGCCGCCGCGCATCGCGCCAGGTCCATCCGTGCCAGGCGCACGAGCCAATCGCGACAAGACGCGGCTTAACGCCGCGCCAGGCTGGTCCACAGGGTCGCCGCGACTATCAGCAGGCCACCGAGCCAGGCCTGCAGATTCAACGCCTCGTTCAGCCAGAGCACGGCGAACAGCGCGCCGAACAGCGGCTCGCTGCCCATCAGCAGGCTGACCCGGGTCGGGCTGCTGCGCGCCAGCGCCCAGTTCTGCACATAGAAGGCGAACAGGGTGGCGAACAGCACCAGATACAGACTGCCGAGCCAGAACGCCTGCGCCGTCGGCAGCGGCGGCAGGCCGCCGGGCAGAGCCAGGCCGATCAGCAGGCAGCCAAGGCCGGCGACGCCGGTCTGCATGGCCATGAAGGCCAGCGGCGGCACCTGGCTGTCGGCGGTCAGGCGGCGGATCAGGCACACGCCGAAGGCGCGTATCCCGGCGGCCAGCAGCATCAGGCCGTCACCCAGGTTGAACTGCAGGTCGACGCCGCCACTGAGCAGCCAGGTGCCCAGCAGCGCCGCCGCCACCGCCGGCAACAGGCGCGGATCCGGGCGCTGGCCGAGCATCAGCCACTCGACGAAAGGCGTGAACACCAGACACAGGCTGATCAGGAAGGCGGCGTTGCTGGCCGAGGTGTGCAGCACGCCGTAGGTCTCGCAGACGAAGATCGCCAGCATCACCAGCCCCGAGGCCAGCCCCGGGCGCAGGGCGCGGCGGCCGGCGCCGCGCAGCTGCGGAGCCAGCAGCAGGAAGGCAATGCCCAGGCGCACGGCGAGAAAGCCCAGCACCGGGTAGTAGTCCAGCGCCTGCTTGGCCACGCCGTAGCTGGTGCCCCACACCAGCGCCACCAGCAGCAGAAGCAGGTCGCTGGCCTGCAGCAGACGGGAGGGTTGGGAGAGGGTCAGGCTGGTCATGGCAAGGGCTCGCATATGGAATGGGCCGATTGTCCATTGCCATTCGCACCGCGATAATCAGGTCATTCTGTACGAGACTCATTCTTTATGAGCATGAATCACCTGCTGCCGCTGATGGCCAGCTTCGTTCGCGTGGTGGAGTGCGGCAGCTTCTCCGCCGCCGCGCGCCAGCTGCATACCAGCGGCTCGGCGCTCAGTCGGCAGCTGGCCCAGCTGGAGGCGGCATTGGGCCTGCGCCTGCTGCAGCGCACCACCCGCCGCCTGCGCCTGACCGAGGCCGGCGGCGAGGTGTTCGAGCGCTGCCGCGAGATGCTCGGCGCCGCCGAGGCGGCCGTGGCGGTGGGCGAGCGGCTGATGAGCGATGCCCGCGGCCAGGTGCGCCTGTCGGTGCCCAAGGCCTTCGGCAAGTACCTGGTGGCGCCGCTGATGGCCGACTTCCTGGCCAGGCATCCGGAAGTCGACGTCAGCCTCAACCTCAGCGACCGCAGCCCCGACCCCATCGCCGAGGGCTTCGACCTGATCATCCGCATCACCGAGCAGCCGCCGGAGCAGATGGCCGGGCGGCCGCTGTGCCAGGTCGAGCATGTGCTGTGCGCCACCCCGCAGTACCTGGCGCAGCACGGTGCGCCGCAGCATCCGCAGGAGCTGGTGCGGCATGCCTGCCTGTATCTGGACGAGCGCGCGGACGACCACCGCTGGCACTTCTCCAGGGACGGCGAGCAGTGCAGGGTCGCCGTGCGCGGCCGCTTCGCCAGCAACCACAGTGAGGTGCGCCTGAACGGCGCGCTGAGTCACCTGGGCATCGCCTGCCTGCCCAGCTTCACCGCCGCCGCGGCGCTGGCCGATGGCCGGCTGCAGCAGGTGCTCGGCGACTGGCGCTACACCGGCTACTACCACGGCACGGCCTGGGCGCTGTACCCGTCCAACCGCCATCTGCCGCCGAAACTGCGGGTGCTGATCGACCATCTGGCGGCGGGGCTGGCCGGCTAGGCGGCTTGCCGCACGCGCAGGGCCAGCGCCTCGATCCAGGCCAGATCGACCGGCCGCCCCGGCACCTTGGCCGCCTCGTCCCAGCGGCGCAGGCGCAGGATATCGGCGCACAGCGGATCGGCTTCGAAGGCACTGGCCTCGGCTTCGCTCATCGGCCCGCCCTGCCAGTCCAGGGTCTGCCGGCTGGCCGGGCTGAGCGCGGCCAGGTAGCCCGGCTCGCGGGCGCACAGGTAGCGCTTGGCATCCACGTGCCCGGCTACCAGCTCGCACAGCCGAGCGGGAAAGCCCAGGCCACGCAGCCAGTGCGCGCCGACCCGCTCGTGGCCCTGGCGGCCCAGCTCGCCCATGCGGTTATCCGCCGTCAGCGGCGCGCAGAAGTGACCGACATCGTGGCAGAAGGCGGCGAGGATCAACTCCTCGTCGGCTCCTTCGTCACGCGCCAGTTCGGCGGCCTGGACCATATGCTCGAGCTGACTGACCGCCTCACCGATATAGTCGGCCTCGGCCTGGGCGCGGCACAGGGCGAACAGCTCGCTCACCGCCTGCCGCGCGCTCATGCGGCATTGGCCTCGGGCCAGGCGCCTTCGTTCAGCAGCGCGGCCACGGTGCGCTCGCCCAGGCCGAGGCCGACGCTCATGCCCAGGCCGGTGTGCATCAGCACGGCGGTCACCCCCTCGGCGGCGCGCAGCACGCTGAACGGCCCCGGCCCGCGCGCGCCGTAAACGCCCTGCCAGCGCTCCAGCACCTGCAGGCGGCCGCCTAGGGTGTGCTCGGCCAGCTCGATCAGCAGCTGGTCGACGACCTCGGCATTGAACGGCGAGGCGTCGCTGCCGTAGTCGTGCGAGTCGCCGATGATCAGCTCGCCATGGGGCGTCGGGCTGACCAGCAGATGGATGCCGTGCTGCTCCAGCGCCGGGTAGTCGCGGCGGATCTCGGCGCGGATCGCCTCGGCCTCGGGCAGGTCGGCGAAGGCGCCGTAGTGCACGCAGCTGAGGCCGGTGAGCACCGCGTGTTGCAGCTCCAGTGGACGCTCCAGGCGCGCGCGCAGCATCTGCAGGCGGCACACGGAGGGCTTGAGCGCGGCCATCGGTTCGGCCAGCAGGGTCTGGTAATCGTGACCGGAGCAGACCAGGATGTGCTGGGCCGAGAAGCGCCCGGCGCTGGTCAGCGCGCTGCCCGACTCGACGTCGCGCACCAGGGTGGAGAAGTGGAACTCGACGCCGAGGCCGCGCAGGTACGTGACTATCTGCGGCAGCGCCTCGCGCGAGTACAGCTGCTGGTCGTCCAGCCCGTGCAGGGCGGCGCGGTGGTGGGCGAAGCGGCCGGCGTACAGGCCGTCCAGGGCGGCGCCGCGCAGCAGTTCGGCGCGGTAGCCGAGCTCACGCGCGCGGCCGGCGCAGAAGGCTTCGAGCATGGCCTCCTCGGCCTCGGTACGGGCGAATACCAGCGAGCCCTGCTGCTTCAGCGCCAGGCCGGCGGCGGCGCCCAGTTCGGCCCACAGGCCGTGGGTCTGGCGCGCCAGCTCGAGCATCGGCCCCGGCGCCTGGCCGGTGACCAGGGCCTGGCCGAAGTTGCGGATGGAGGCGCCGAGCGGCGTGGCGCTGCGCTCGAAGACCTTGACCCTGAGGCCGCGCTTGACGCCGGCCCAGGCATGGGCGAGGCCGAGCATGCCGGCGCCGACGACCAGCAGGTCGCAGTCGTGCTGACTCATGGGGAAACTCCTGAAAATTCTGCGGGCTACTTGACTCCCTCTCCCTCTGGGAGAGGGCTGGGGTGAGGGGCTGATAAGCAGCTCGGTGCTGCCCGGTAAACCCTCACCCCCGGCCCCTCTCCCGGCGGGAGAGGGGTGGCGCGGTCTTACTGGGCGATTGGCTCGGACTTGCCGTCGTAGCGCTTGCGCCACTCGGCGAGGATGCGCTCGCGGTTTTCCGAGGCCCAGGCGAAGTCGTTCCGGATCAGGCGCTGCTCGTAGTCGGCCGGCAGCTCCTGGAACGGCTCGGCGATGCCCGGCTGGGCCAGCACGGCGAAGTTGGCCTTGTACAGCTCCATGGCCTCGCGGCTGGCGGCGAAGTCGGCGAGCTTCTTGGCCGCGTCCAGCTGGTCGGTGCCCTTGACGATGCCGGTGGCCTCGATCTCCCAGCCCAGGCCTTCCTTGGGCAGCACTATGTCCAGCGGCGCGCCCTTGCGCTTGAGCTGCACGGCCGGGTACTCGAAGGAGATGCCGATCGGGAACTCGCCGGCGGCGGCCAGCTTGCACGGCTTGGAGCCGGAATGGGTGTACTGGCCGATGTTGCCGTGCAGCTTGTCCATGTAGGCCCAGCCGCCGTCCTGGCCGAAGGTCTGCAGCCAGGCGCTGACGTCCAGGTAGCCGGTGCCGGAGGACGCCGGGTTGGGCATGACGATCTTGCCCTGGTACACCGGGTCGGTCAGGTCTTCCCATTTGGTCGGCTTGGGCAGGCCCTGCTTCTCAGCCTCGATGCGGTTGAAGCAGATGGTCGCGGCCCACACGTCCATGCCGACCCAGGCCGGTGGGTTGGCGGCGTCGCGGTAGTTGGCGCCGATCTTGTCCAGGTTGGCCGGGGCGTAGGGCAGCAGCATGTCCTGCTGTTTGAGAATCGCCAGGCTGGAGCCGGCCAGGCCCCAGACCACGTCGGCCTGCGGACGATCCTTCTCGGCCAGCAGCTTGGCGGTGACGATGCCGGTGGAGTCGCGCACCCACTTGATGCGGATGTCCGGGTTCTGCTTCTCGAACGCTTCCTGGTAGGGCTTGAGCTGCTCGACTTCCAGCGCGGTGTAGACGGTCAGCTCGGTGCTGGCCTGGGCCTGCAGGGCGCAGGCGGCGAGCAGGCCGGCGGCCAGGGCGGTGCGTTTGAACATGGTGGAGCTCCTGATGGTGTTGGCGTTGGTTGTCTGGGTTAGCAGGCCTGCGGGCTTTCGCCGCGGGCCAGGCGTGCGTTGATGTGGTCGATCAGCGCGGGCAGCTCGGCGATGGTGTCGATCAGGTAGTGCGGGCGGCTGGCGGCGAACAGACCGTCGATGCGCGCGCGCTCGGCGGTGCGCTGTTCGGCCGCCAGCGCCTGGTAGGCGTCCCAGGAAAGGCCCAAGAAGTTGCCGGAGAAGCGCAGGGCCACGGTCCACATGCCGGCGGCGCGGCCCTCGAGGATGCCCGGCGCGGTGTCGTCGACCTTGACGCAGGCGGCCACGTCGTCGAGGCCCAGGGCGATGACGTTGGCCAGCGCCTGCGCCGGGCTCGGCCGGCCCTTGGGCACCTCGTCGGTGGCCACCACGTGGTCCGGGCGGTAGCCCTCGGCGGCGGCCAGTTCGACCACCTTGCCCATTACCGCCAGCGGGTAGCCGGAGCAGCTGCCGATGCGCAGGCCGCGCTCGCGCAGGGCGGCGATGGCGTCCAGCGCGCCGGGAATCAGCGCCGAATGCTCGCCGACTTTCTCGATCTGCAGCGGCATGAAGCGCTCGTAAATCGCCGTCACGTCGGCGTCCGTCGGCAGGCGGCCGAAGCGGCGCTGGTAGCGCTCGGCGATGGCCGGCACGTCGCACAGGCTGCGGATATGCTCCCACTTGCCCATGCCCATCGGGCCGCGCGCTTCCTCCAGGCTCAGCTCGATGTCGAACTGGGCGAAGGCCTCGACGAAGATGCGGGTCGGCGCGAAGGAGCCGAAGTCGACCACGGTGCCGGCCCAGTCGAGGATGGCGGCTTGCAGGCGGGTGGGATGTTGGTAGCGCATGAGGACTCTCCTTGGAATCAGTGGCCGGGCGCCGCGCGCCAGGCCTGGGAGCGGCGCAGCAAGCCGCGCGAGGCCCCGGCCAGCAGCAGCGAGACGGCGGCGGAAGTGAGCAGGATCAGGGTGGACATGGCGGCGGCGCCGCCGACGTTGCCGGCGTCGTCCATGTTCAGCACGGCGATGGCGGCCAGCATGCTGTCCGGGCTGTAGAGGAAGATCACCGCCGACACCGTGGTCATCGCCGAGACGAACAGGTAACGCACGATGTCGAGCAGCGCCGGCAGGCAGATCGGCAGGGTCACGCGCAGGAAGTGGCGCAGCAGCGGCACCTTCAGCGACAGCGCGGCGGCCTCGAACTCGCCGTCGAGCTGGCGCAGGGCGGCGCTGGCGGTCATCTGCGCGGTGGTCAAAAAATGCGCCACGGTGCAGATCACCAGCAGCGCCAGGCTGCCGTACAGGCCGTGCAGCGGGTTGCCCGGCAGGTTGAAGAAGAACACGTAGCCGAGGCCGAGCACCAGGCCGGGCACCGCCATGGGAATGAAGCACAGCAGGCGCAGCAGCTGGGTCAGCGGGCTCTGCCGGCTCTTCTCCAGCAGGTAGGCGCCGGTGAAGATCAGCGCGCCGCCGAACAGCGCGCTGCAACCGGCCATCAGCAGGCTGTTGCGGTAGGCCAGCCAGCCGCCCGGCAGATCGGAGAAGGCGTAGTGGTCGAGCACCAGGCTCAGGTCGTAGGGCCAGAATTTGACCAGCGAGGAGTACACCGCCATGCCGAACACGCCGAGCAGGCCGGCGCAGACCAGCAGCAACAGCAGCAGGAAGGCGCCATCGCGGCCACGGCTGGGCTGCGGGTGGTAGACCTGGGCGCGGCCGGCCATGGCGTCGCGCTGGCGGCGACGCAGCCAGAGGTCGACGGCGAAGCTGAGCAGCGCCGGCAGCAGCAGGAACAGGCCGATCAGCGCGCCGCGGCCGAACTGCTGTTGGCCGACCACCGCCTTGTAGGCCTCCAGGGCCAGCACCTGGTAGTCGCCACCGACCACCACCGGCACGCCGAAGTCGGTGACGCACAGGGTGAACACCAGGCAGGCGGCGGCGAACACGGCCTGACGGCTGCCCGGCCAGGTGATGCTGCGAAACGCCCGCCAGTTTGATGCGCCCATGCTCGACGCCGCGTCGAACAGCCGCGCGTCGGCCAGCGCCAGGGCGCTGAGCAGCACCATCAGGGCGTGGGGGAAGGTGTAGATGGCCTGGCCGAGGACGATGCCCCAGAAGCCGTAGATGTTGTCCGTCAGCAGGTGGCGCAGCACGCCCTGGTTGCCGAACAAGTAGATCAGCGCGATGCCCGGCAGCATCGACGGCGCCAGCAGCGGCAGCAGCGAGATGCCGCGCCACAGGCCCTTGTCCGGCACGCAGGTGCGCTGCAGGGCATAGGCGAAGGCGTAGGCCAGTGGCAGCACGATGGCGACCACGGCCAGGGCGCTCTTCAGGCTGTTGCCGAGCAGCCAGCGGAAGTTGGCGCTGCTCACCAGCTCGCGCGCAGCAAGCAGGCCGCCACCCTGGCTCGGATCGCCGCCCAGGCCGCGCCAGAGCATGGCCGCCAGCGGCAGCAGCACGCCGAGCAGCAGCAGCGCCAGCAGCAGCCACTGGCCGCCGACCATGAACAGGCGGTCGGCCAGATCGGCCGGCCAGCGCCGCGCGGGCATGCGCGGGGACGCCAGCGCTTCCATCAGGCAAACACCTGCAGGCTGCGCGGCGGCAGGGCCACCCAGATGTCGGCGCCGCTCAGGCGCGGCATGGCTTCCGGTGCCAGCTCGGCGAGCAGGGCGTGACCCGGCAGGGCGTCCAGCTCGAAGCTCAGGCGGCAGCGGTTGCCGAGGAAGGTGATCTCGCGCATCTGCGCCGGAAACAGGTTGTCCTCGTGCACCGGCGGGTTGATCACCACCGCCTCGGGACGGCAGAACAGGCGGCCACGCTCGCCCGGCTGCTGGCCGTGCAGGCGCAGGCTGAGCTCGCCGACGCGGGCGTGCTCGCCGTCGCGCTCGAACGGCAGCCAGTTGCCCTGGCCGACGAACTCGGCGACGAAGGGCGTGGCCGGCGCGCGGTAGATGTCCCGGGGCGAGGCGTACTGCTCGACGCGGCCGTGGTGCATCACGGCGATGCGGTCGGCCATCAGCATGGCCTCGTCCTGGTTGTGGGTGACCATCAGGGTGGTGATGCCGAGCTGGCGCTGCAGGGCGCGCAGCTCGCCGCACAGATGCTCGCGCACGCGGGCGTCGAGGGCCGACATCGGCTCGTCGAGCAGCAGCAGCGAGGGGCTGGGCGCCAGCGCGCGGGCCAGGGCCACGCGCTGCTGCTGGCCGCCGGACAGCTGGGCCGGGTATTTCTGCCCGCTGCCGGCCAGGCCGACCAGCTCCAGCATCTCCTCGACCCGCGCGCGGATCGCCGCGCGGCCCTGCCCGGCCAGGCCGTAGGCGACGTTCTGCGCCACCGTGAGGTTGGGGAACAGCGCGTAGGACTGGAATAGGATGCCGTAGTCACGCGCCTGCGGCGGCAGCGCGGAGACGTCGCGGCCGGCGAAGCGGATGGCGCCGCGGTCCTGGCGCTCCAGGCCGGCGATGCAGCGCAGCAGGGTGGTCTTGCCACAGCCGGAGGGGCCGAGCAGGCACACCAGCTCGCCGGCGGCGATATCCAGCGACACGCCGTCCAGCGCCTGGAACGCGCCGAAGCCTTTGTGGATGTCGCGCAGCTGCAGATCGACGGTGGCCATGGTGGAACCTCGTGAGAATCGGTACGAGGTTCATGCTGCGGGCGCCGTGCTAAGGCTTTATGGCAGTTGGGCAAAAGCTGCCGATAGTGCTATCGGCGGATTTGGGTATGGGCTCCCTCTCCCTTGGGAGGCGACTGCATGGATGCAGGAGGTAGGGCGACGCAGGAAGCCAAAGCCGAGGGCCGGGGTGAGGGAAGAAGCGAGTTGACCTGGAAGACCCTCACCCCTGGCCCCTCTCCCAAGGGGAGAGGGGAAGCATTGCCTAGGCGGTTTCCCGTGCCAGGGCTAGGAAGGCCGCCGGCAGGCGCGCGCCGCGGCGCTCCTTGAGGCAGTAGAGGTATTCGGGGATCAGCGGCGCGTCGTCCAGCGCGATCACCCGCAGCTCGGGGTTGTCCGGCACCTCATGACGGGCGATCACGCTGACGCCGAGATTGCGCAGCACGCCCTCGCGGATCGACTCGCGGCTGCCGATTTCCAGCACCGCGCCGGGCACGGCGCCGGCATCGCGCAGCATCTGCTCGGTGAGCACCCGGGTGGTGGAGCCGGCCTCGCGCATCAGCAGGCACTGACCGGCCAGCGCGCTGGGCGACAGGGCCTTGTGAACGGCCAGTGGGTGATTGCGGTGCGCCGCCAGCACCAGGGGATCCTGGCCCAGCACCAGGCGGGTGAAGCGCGCGTCCTGCTCCAGCTGCGAGGAGGCGGCGAGGTCGACGCGGTATTCCTCCAGCGCCTCGATCACCTGCTGCGAGTTGCCGATCTCCAGGCTCACCTGCACTTGCGGCAGGCGCTCGCGCAAGCGTCTGATCAGGTCCAGCACGTAGTAGGGCGCGGTGGCGGCGATGCGCAGGCTGCCCTGCAGCTGGCCGCAGTTGCGCAGGAAGAACTCGATGTCGGCCTCCTGCTGCAGCAGACGCCGCACCATCGGCAGCAGGCGCGCGCCCTCGTCGCTCAGGGTCAGGCGGCGGCCGCCACGGTAGAACAGCTCGACGCCGTACTGCGCCTCCAGATTGCGAATCTGCGTGGTGACGGTGGGCTGACTGAGGCCGAGCTTCTTCGCCGCCTGGGTGATGCTGCCCAGGCGGGCGACCATGTGAAAGGCCTTGAGCTCGGCCGCCAGCATGGCTTACACCGCGACCGGCGCGGGAATGTGCGGGTGGGCCTGGTAGTTCTGCAGCTCGAAGTCCTCGAACGTGAAGGCGAACAGGTCCTTCACCTCGGGATTCAGCTTCATGGTCGGCAGCGGCAGCGGCTCGCGGGTCAGCTGTAGGTCGGCCTGCTCGATATGGTTGGCGTACAGGTGGCAGTCGCCGCCGGTCCAGACGAAGTCGCCCGGCTCGAGGTCCGTGACCTGGGCGATCATCATCGTCAGCAGGGCGTAGCTGGCGATGTTGAACGGCACGCCGAGGAAGATGTCGGCCGAGCGCTGGTATAGCTGGCAGGACAGCTTGCCGTTCGCCACGTAGAACTGGAACAGGGCATGGCATGGGGGCAGGGCCATTTCATCGACCAGCGCCGGGTTCCAGGCGGAGACGATCAGGCGGCGCGAGTCCGGGTTCTTCTTGATCATCTCGATCAGCTTGCTGATCTGGTCGATCGATTCGCCGTTCGGTGCCGGCCAGCTGCGCCACTGGTAGCCATAGACCGGGCCGAGGTCGCCGTTCTCGTCGGCCCACTCGTCCCAGATGCGCACGCCGTTGTCCTTCAGGTACTTGATATTGGTGTCGCCGGCCAGGAACCACAGCAGCTCGTGGATGATGGATTTCAGGTGGCACTTCTTGGTGGTCACCAGCGGGAAGCCGTCGGCCAGGTTGAAACGCATCTGGTGGCCGAACACCGAATAGGTGCCGGTGCCGGTGCGGTCGCTCTTGAAGGTGCCGGTCTCGCGCACCAGGCGCATCAGGTCGAGGTACTGTTTCATCTCAGCTCCGCTGGGAAGGTCACGGGTGCCCGCCCAGGCACCCGGAAAAAGCGCGCAGTTTAACCAAATCGCCGACGCTTCAGGCCCTGGCCCGACGATACGCCCAGAGCATCAGGCCGAGGCCGCCGAGGATCATCGGCACGCACAGCACCTGGCCCATGGTCAGCCAGCCCCAGGCCAGGTAACCGAGCTGGGCATCCGGCACGCGGACGAACTCGACGATGAAGCGGAACACCCCGTAGCAGGCGGCGAACAGGCCGGACACCGCCATGGTCGGGCGCGGCTTGCGCGAGTAGGCCCAGAGGATGACGAACAGCGCCACGCCTTCCAGGGCGAACTGGTACAGCTGCGAGGGGTGGCGCGGGTCCGGCCCGCCGTTGGGGAAAACCATGGCCCAGGGCACGTCGGTGACCTTGCCCCACAGTTCGGAGTTGATGAAGTTGCCGATGCGCCCGGCGCCCAGGCCGATCGGTACCAGCGGGGCGATAAAGTCCATCAGCTCGAAGAAGCTCTTGCCGTTGCGCTTGCCGAACCACCAGGTGGCCAGCATCACGCCGATCAGGCCGCCATGAAAGGACATGCCGCCCTCCCACACGCGGATGATCTTCAGCGGCTCGGCGATATAGGCGGACAGGTCGTAGAACAGCACGTAGCCCAGGCGGCCGCCGAGGATCACGCCCATGGCCACCCAGAACACCAGGTCGGAAAGCTTCTCCTTGCTCCAGCCGGCGTCGAAGCGGGCGAGGCGGCGCGAGGCCAGCCACCAGGCGCCGCCGATGCCGACCAGATACATCAGGCCGTACCAGTGGATTTTCAGCGGGCCCAGGGCGATGGCCACCGGGTCGATCTGCGGATAAGGCAGCATTCAAAACTCCTTAGATCAGGAAATTCACGCCCACGCCCAGCAGCAGCAGGGCGAACAGCCGTTTCAGCAGGCGCGGCGACAGCCTGTGCGCCAGGCGCGCGCCGAAGCGGGCGAAGAACATGCTGGTGATGGCGATACCGGCCATGGCCGGCAGGTAGACGAAGCCGAGGCTCCACTGCGGCAGCCCCGGCTCCTGCCAGCCGATCAGCATGAAACTCAGGGCGCTGGCCACCGCGATGGGCAGGCCGCAGGCGGCGGAGGTGGCCACCGCCTGCTGCATCGGCACGCTGCGCCAGGTCAGGAAGGGCACGGTCAGCGAGCCGCCGCCGATGCCGAAGATCGCCGAGGCCCAGCCGATCACCCCGCCGGCGGCGGTCAGCCCCAGCCTGCCTGGGACAGCGCGGCCGGCTTTGGGTTTCAACTCCAGGCCCATCTGCAGGGCGATGACGATGGCGAACACGCCGATGATCTTCTGCAGCAGCGGCCCCTGGATGGCCGCCGCCGTCAGCGAGCCGAGGCCGGCGCCGAGCAGGATGCCGAGGGTCATCCAGGCGAAGATCGGCCAGCGCACCGCACCCTTGCGCTGATGCTCCAGCACCGAGTTGATCGAGGTGAAGACGATGGTGGCCAGCGAGGTGCCCACGGCCAGGTGGGTCAGCACCGCCGGGTCGATGCCCTGGGCGGTGAAACTGAACACCAGCACCGGCACTATGATGATGCCGCCGCCGACGCCGAACAGACCGGCCAGCACGCCGGCCGCCGCGCCCAACAGCAGATAGAGCAGAAATTCCATGAGCCCCCCCGGATCAGGCGGGCATGGTAGCGGAGCGCATTCGGGCATGGCCAGAACCGGCGAAACTTCCGTACAGTGGAGGCCCCGAGAGCCGGAGTCGCAGCATGTGCCTGATCGCCTTCGCTTGGCGCCCCAATCACCCGCAGCCGTTGGTGCTGGCGGCCAACCGCGACGAGTTCTACGACCGCCCCAGCCTGCCGCTGGGCGAGTGGCCGGACGCGCCTGGCCTGTATGCCGGGCGCGACCTGCAGGCCGGCGGCACCTGGCTGGGGGTGAGCCGCGACGGCCGTTTCGCCGCCCTGACCAATATCCGCGACCCGCGCCAGGCCCAGGGCCGACGCTCGCGCGGCGAGCTGCCGGTGGAGTTCCTGCGCGGCGCGCTGGATGCCGAGTCGTTTCTCGCCGGGCTGCTGCCGCGCCTCGACGACTACAGCGGCTTCAACCTGCTGCTCGGCGACCGCCGCCAGCTGTTCTTCCTCAATTCCGAGGAGGGTTGGGCGCGGCGCCTGCAGGCGGGCCTCTACGGCCTGTCCAACGCCCAGCTGGACACGCCCTGGCCCAAGGTGCTGCGGGCCACCGCCCATCTCGCCGGCTGCCTCGACGACCCGCGGCCGGAGCGCCTGCTGGCGCTGCTGCAGGACGACCAGCAGCCGCCGCGGGTGCTGCTGCCGGACACCGGCATAGGCGTCGACTGGGAGCTGCTGCTGGCCTCGGTGTTCATCGTCGGCCCGGGCTACGGCACCTGCGCCAGCAGCGCCCTGCTGCTGGACGCCGACGGTGGGGTGCGGCTGATGGAGCGGCGCTTCGATGCCCAAGGCCAGGCCACAGGCGACGTGGACATTCGTCTAGGCCCCCCCAGCTAGTCGCCCCGCTCCCAGTCGCAGAAGCAGCCTGCCGCCAGATTGCTCTCGGAGCGCACCGGCCGCCCGGCCAGCAGGGCCTCGAGTATGGGCTCGATGAAGCTGTTGGCCGAGGTGCATTGGGCCCCCTCGCTGTAGGGGCCGAAGTAGGCCAGGCGGCCCTGCTGGTCCCAGATCGCCACCGCCGGGCTGGCCGGCAGCCCGGCGCTGCCGCGCAGCTCTTCGAGGGGGCGCAGGGCCTGCAGGTTGGCCGGCAGGCGGCCGTGGCTGCCGGCCTTCTGCACCGCATAGAACTCGACGCCTCGCGGCGCGTAGGTGGCGAGCAGCTCGCCGAGGTGCTGCTGGTTGCCGACGTTGCACGGGCAGGCCGGGTCCCAGAAGTGCACCAGGCGGATCGGCCCGGGGCCGGCCAGCTCCGCCGGCAGGCGCAGCTCGGCGCCGGAGAACAGCTCGGTACGCGGCTCGAAGGGGCGGATGTAGCGGCTCTGGAACCACCAGTAGGCGACCAGCAGGGCGCCCAGCCAGAGCAGGGCGAGCAGGCCGGCGAGAAGGGTCTTGCGACGCGGTGACATGGACGGGCGACGGCGGGAGAAGGGCGCCTAGCTTGCCACGCCTGCGCGCACAGCTGAATATCGACTGTCCGAAAGCCCGCAGCGAAACCGCCCATGACCGCCATGCCCCAGCCCGTTCCGTTCCAGCCCGAGCGCCTGCGCGCCGCCCTCGGCCCTCTGGCCCTGGCGAGCGGACCGCTGGTCGAGGAGGCGCGCGCCTACCAGCGCTACTACGGCCTGGAGCTGGGTGTGCAGCGGCGCCTGGGGCGCTTGCACTGCGACGGCCTGGAGCTGGTGGCCCAGCTGTGGCTGCCGGCCGCGCCGCAGGCGACCCTGATCCTGGTGCACGGCTATTACGACCATATGGGGCTGTACCGCCATGTGATCGACTGGGCGCTGGGGTTGAACCTGGCGGTGCTGTCCTTCGACCTGCCGGGGCATGGCCTGTCGGCGGGGCCGCGTGCCAGCATCGACGACTTCGCCGCCTACCAGCGCGCCCTGCAGTGCCTGTTCGCCGAGGCCGCCGGCCTCGACCTGCCGCAGCCCTGGCACCTGTGCGGGCAGAGCACCGGCGCCGCCATACTGCTGGACTTGCTGCTGCTCGGTGCGCCGCGCCCGGAGCCCGGCGCCACCCTGCTGCTGGCGCCGCTGGTACGGCCGCGCGCCTGGGGCCTGTCGAAGCTCAGCTACCACCTGCTCGGGCCCTTCAGGTCGGAGCTGCCGCGGCGCTTCTCGGCCAACTCCAACGACGCCGAATTCCTCGACTTCGTCCGCCGGCGCGACCCCCTGCAGCCGCAGACCCTGCCCACGGCCTGGGTCGGCGCCCTGGCCAAGTGGATTCCGCGCATCGAGCGGGCGCCACGCAGTGCCCAGCGGCCGCTGATCGTGCAGGGCGAGGAGGACATGACGGTGGACTGGCGGCACAACCTGCGGGTGCTGCAGGACAAGTTCGACCGCCCGCAGATACTGCGCATCCCCGGCGCCCGCCATCATCTGGCCAACGAGAGCGAGGCGATCCGCCGGCAGTATTTTGCCTTCCTTAGCGAGCACCTGCGTTAGCGGGACGCCCGCCCGGCACCTGCTTGGCGCTGACGCCGAACTCAAATGCCCTGTTGCGCCGGCTGCAGTTCGGAGGCCGGCTCGCCGGCCGCCAGGGCCGCGCGCAGGGCGGCCAGGGCGGCCCGGTAGTAGGCCTGGCCGTCCGCCGACTGGGCGAAGCTGGCGAATTCCTCCAGCTCGGGATCGGACAGGTCGCGGTAGACGTGCAGCAGGATGTTGTCGATATCCGCCTCGATCTGCTGCTGCAGGCGTTCGCGCTGGCTCTGCACCAGCATCTGCGTCTGCGCGCCGCCGAACAGGCCGGGCAGCATGGAGCTGAGGCTGTCGGCGGCGACGCTGGCCAGCGCCAGGCTGACCTCGGCGCCGGCCTCGGTGGCCGGCAGGGCCTGGGCCAGATGGCGGATCAGCAGGCGCCGGGTGGCGTCCGCCGGGGTCGCGGGCAGGCCGTTGGCGTTGGCGGCCAGTTGTTCGCGCGAGGTGGCGTGGGTCTCCGCCGCGACTATCTTGCGCCCCAGCGGCGACTCGAAGAAGCGCAGGGCCGGCCGCGGGTCGCCCAGCTGCATGCGCAGCGCGGCATCGGCGCGCTGGTCCATGGCCGCCGCGGCGAAGCGCTTGTTGCTGTTGTCCACCAGGGCCTGGTACACCGCCGGCGGCAGGCTGCCGCGATAACGCTGCTGGGCGGCGCTCAGCGCCTCGCCGAAGTGCGCACGCTGCAGCGGCCAGCCGGCGCTCTGGTAGAGGCGGGCATGGTCGTCGGCGAAGACGGTGAGGCTGCACAGCAGCATGAGGGTGGCAAGCACGGCACGCATGAAAAACTCCTGTCTGGCGCGGCTATTGTAGGGGCCCGCAGGCGGCGCTGGTAGAATCGGCGCATGACCGATACCTCCCTGCAGCGGCGCCTGCCGCAGATCATCGACGAACTGGCCACGCGCGGCTGGGCGCGGCTGGACGACTTTCTGCCACTGCCTCTGACCCGCGAACTGGCCGAGGAGTGCCGCAAGCGCGCGCAGACGGGCGCCCTGAGCCCGGCCGGGGTCGGCCGGGGCCAGGCCCTGGCGGTGCGCGAGGGCATTCGCGGCGACCGCATCCAGTGGCTGGAGGCGGGCCAGGACGCGGCCTGCGACCGCTATCTGGCGGCCATGGACGAGCTGCGCCAGGCGCTCAACCGCGCCTTCTACCTGGGGCTGGAGGACTACGAGAGCCACTTCGCCCTTTATCCGCCGGGCGCCTTCTACCGCAAGCATGTGGACCGCTTTCGCGACGACGACCGGCGCACGGTATCGGCGGTGTTCTACCTCAACGACGACTGGCGGGCCGAGCAGGGTGGCGTCCTGCGCCTCTACCCGCGCGATGGCGGCGAGCTGGACGTGCTGCCGGCGGCCGGCACCCTGGTGCTGTTCATGTCCGCCGAGCTGCCCCACGAAGTGTTGCCGGCGACGCGCGAGCGCCTGTCGTTGACCGGCTGGTTCAGACGGCGCTGATGGTTATCCCTTGTGCGCCCCTGCCCGCAGGGCGGGTGAGGGTGGCTCTGCAGCCCCTCACCCCGGCCCTCTCCCACAGGGAGAGGGGGACACTGTGCTTCGCCCCTCAGGAGGAGTGATGGAAAAACTGCTGGTCAGCCGCTGCCTGCTCGGCCACAAGGTGCGCTACGACGGCGGCGCTCACGGGCCTTTCGATTTGCTCCAGCAGTGGCAGGACGAGGGCCGCATCGTTGCCCTGTGCCCGGAGGTGGCCGGTGGCCTGCCCACCCCGCGGCCGCCGGCGGAGATTCCCGGTGGCCAGGGCGGCGGCGTGCTGGATGGCCGCCTGCCGGTGTTGACCGACGGCGGCGAGGACGTCACCGCCGCCTTCGTCGCCGGTGCCGAGACCGCCCTGCGCCTGGTGCGCCAGCATGGCCTGCGCGTCGCCGTGCTCAAGGCGCGCAGCCCGTCCTGCGGCAACAGCCATACCTACGACGGCAGCTTCGGCGGCGTGCTGGTCGCGGGCGAGGGCGTCACCGCCGCGCTGCTCGCCCGTCACGGGGTGCAGGTGTTCAACGAGAGCCAGCTGGCCGAGGCCGCCGCCGAGCTGGCGCGCCTGGAGCGGGGCGACGGCTGACCGGGCGAGTCGCGCGAGATCGCCTAAGGTCAGTGCTGGACCCTAACGCGAGGAACCTGCCATGAGTCCTGTTGCGCGACTCCTCGGGCTTGCCGCCCTGCTCTGCGCCCTGTCGCCCGCGGCCCTGGCCGACTCACATCGGCAACCGGCGCCGGCGCAGGCTCGGGTGTACTTCATCGAGCCGCTCGACGGCGCCAGCGTGGCGCAGACCTTCACCGTCAAGTTCGGCCTCAAGGGCATGGGCGTGGCGCCGGCCGGCGTCGACATGCCCGACACCGGTCACCACCACCTGCTGGTCGACGTCGAAACCCTGCCCCCGCTCGATGCGCCGCTGCCGGCCACCGAGCAGATCCGCCACTTCGGCAAGGGCCAGACCGAGACTCAGCTGACCCTGACGCCGGGCAGCCATACCCTGCAGCTGCTGATCGGCGACAAGCAGCATATGCCGCACGCAGAGCCGGTGATCTCCGAGAAGATCAGCATCACCGTGCAGTAGCGGGCACCAGCAGCAGTTCGCTGCGGGTGTTGGCGGCCACGTCGTCCTCGGCCAGATGCATGGGCAGGTAGTCGCCGCGCATATAGACCTCGGCCTGGTCGGCGTAGTGCGCATCGAACAGCACGCCGCTCTGGCCGACCGGGTTGATGCCCAGCGCCCGCTGCGGCGCGGCCAGATCGATCAGGCGCCGCGTCGAGGGGCCGTAGACCACCTCCCAGGGCGCCGGGCCGACCCGATGCGACAGGTTGTTGGGCGTCTCGTGACCGCCCGGCGCGGCGAATGGGCCGACGTTGAACAGCCGGTCCAGCGGCTTCTGCAGGCCCAACGGGTGGCTGTGGCTGAGGCGGTGCGTCTGGCCCCACTGCCACTGCGCCGGATCGGCGCCGAACTGCTCGCGCAGGTGGGCCAGGGTCTGCTGCCAGGCCGCCTCGACCACCTCGGCGCGGCTCTCGCGCGCCTCGCTGCCGCGCACGTCCCACCAGGGCGAGTCGGCGTCGGCGGCCAGGCGCGGCAGGGCGCTGTCCAGCGCGCGGGTGAGGAGCAGGTTGTCGAAGAAGGCATCGCCCAGCTCGTCGTGCAGGGCGCCGCGGGCCAACTGGTAGAGAAACTGGTTGAACAGGCTGGCGGCGACCGAGTCCAGGCGGTGGTCGCCGTCCCAGGCCGCCAGGCGTTCGACCAGCGCGCGCTCGGCGGCGTCGCCTGCGGCCGCGCGCAGCTCCGCCAGCAGCGGCGCCAGCAGGCGCGGGGCGTAGCCGCTGCCGTTGTCCAGTTGCAGGGCCTGGCTGTTGCTCAGGCCCCACTTCACCGCCGGGTCGCGCAGGCGCTGGTCCAGGCGCCGGGCGCGATCGGCCAGGTTGTAGTAGCCCGGCACCTCGACGCCGTTCTGCGGCTGGTGGTTGGCCGAGAGGATGTAGCCACGCGGCGGGTTCTCCTCCTGCGGGTTGGCGGCGAAGGGGTGGAAGCCGGGCTTGTCCGCCTCGTCGCTGGCGCCATCGAGGATAAAGGCGGGATTCACCCCCGCCGGGCGTCGCGGCAGCTTGGCCGCCGCCCACCAGGCGATGTCGCCGGCGGCGTTGGCCCACACCAGGTTGAGGCCGGGCGCGTGGATCTGCGCGGCGGCGGCGCGGGCCTTGTCCAGGCTGTCGGCGCGGTTGAGCCGGTAGAAGGCCTCGAGGATCGGATTGTCGGTTTCCAGGAAGGCCCACCACAGGGCGATCGGCGTCTTGCCGGCGGCCTGCGCCACGGCGTCGTTGACTATGGGGCCGTGCGGCGAGCGGCGCAGGGTCAGGTGCACGTCGGCGCCGTCCTTGACCCGGATGACGGTCTCGCTGCGCTGCAGATCGACCCAGCCGCCCCGGTACCAGACCTGTTCGGGGTTGTCCGGGTTGGGTCGTTCGGCGACCAGGTCGAGGTCGTCGTTCTGCAGCATGGTCAGGCTCCAGGCGAAGTCGCGATTGAAGCCCAGCGAGGCGGTCGGGTTGAGCGCCTGGAAATGGCCGTAGAGGTCGAAGCCGGGCGCGCTCAGCTGCGCCTCGTACCATACCGCCGGCACGGCGAAGCGGATATGCGGGTCGCCGGCCAGCAGCGGCTTGCCGCTGACGGTGCGGCTGCCGGAGATGGCCCAGGCGTTGCTGCCCTCGAACTGCGGCAGGCCGGCCTGGCGGAAGGCCTCGTGACTGACCCGGGCCAGCGCGTCGAGGTCCTGCCAGTCGCTGTCGGCCAGTGGTGCGGCGATGACGCCCTGCGGGTGCCAGTCCAGATCGAAGATTTCCAGGTAGTCGGCGCCCAGCCGATCGCGCACCCGGGTCAGCACCGGCTCGGTGCGCAGGGCGGCGGCGAAGCTGTAGGCCATATAGCCGGCCACGGCCAGGGTGTCCTCGGCGCGGAAGTCGCGGCTGGGAATGCCCAGCAGGTCGAACTCCAGCGGCTTCGGCCGGCTGGCCTGGTAGGCGTTGATGCCGTCCAGGTAGGCTTGCAGGGCCTGCCAGGCCGGGCCGCTGCGCTCGGCCCGGCGCACATGCTCGCGGGCGTGCTCGGCCAGGCGCAGGGTGCGGAACAGACGGTCGCTGTCGACCAGCCTGGCGCCCAGCACCTCGGCCAGCTCGCCGTTGGCCAGGCGCCGCAGCATCTCCATCTGGAACAGGCGGTCCTGGGCCTGCACATAGCCCAGGGCGCGGTACAGGTCGGCCTCGTTCTGCGCGCGGATATGCGGCACGCCGCGCTCGTCGTAGCGCACGCTGACCTCGGCGCTCAGGCCGGGCAGCGCGAGACTGCCGTCGCGGCGTGGCTGCTTGCCGTCCAGGTACCAGAAGCCGCCGGCCGCGGCGCCCAGCAGGGCGACGGCGAGCAGGGAAAGACTGCGTTTCATGCTGCGTTCCGTTCTTGTCGTTGTGGCGCCGATTGTGCGCAGCCGTGGCGAGTGTCACATTGACCCAAAAATCGCCAGCGGCAAATATCTGGTCACCATGATCCCACCCCTCGACCTGCCCCTGACCCACTCTTCCACATTGCGCCTGCTGCTGTACGAGGCGCTGGCTGCGCTCGGATTCGAGCCGGGGGAGATCTACCGGAGCGCCTTCCGCGATATTCCCTTAGGGCCGCCGAGCAGCGAGGCACGCGAGCCTCACGACCTGGCACCGCCGTTCTGGCAGGCGCTACCGCGCCTGACCGGAGACCCCGATATCGGTCTGCACCTGGGCGAACTCATGCAGCCAAGGCCGCTGGACGTGGTCAGCTACCTGCAATTGGCCAGCCGCGATCTGCGCGAGGCGCTGGAGGTGTTCGTGCGCTACCAGCACATCGTCTCCGGCGGTTTTGCCGCGGCGTTGCAGGTGGAGGGCGAGCGGGCTCGTCTGGTGATTGACCTCAACTATCTAGGCCATGGCTCGCTGCGCCAGCAGATGGAATGTCTGGCGGTGCTGTTTGGCAAGCACCTGGCGCAGCTCTGCGGTCAGCCCGTGCCGCTGCTCGGGCTGAGCCTGCGGCATGCCGCGCCACGGCGACTGCAAGAGCATCGCCGGCTGTTCGGTTTGACCCCGCGCTTCGAGGCCGAGCACGATGCCCTGGAGTTTTCGGTCGCCTGGCTGAGCAGGCCGTCGCGCAATGCGGCGCCGGGCATCTTCGCGGTGCTGCGCCGACATGCCGACGAGCAGTTGGCCGAGCTGGCGGGTAACTCGTTGATCAATCGCGTGCGCTACTGGCAGGCCAGTCGGCTGGGCCAGGGGGTGTGCGATCTGGGTGGTTGCGCCGAAGCCCTTGGCTTGCCGCGCGCGGTTCTGCAGAGGGCTCTGCTGGTGCATGGCACGGGTTTTCGACCGCTGCTGGAGGAGCTGCGTCGGCAGCGCTCGCAGACGTTGCTGCACCAGGGTTGCAGCATCCGTGACGTGGCCAGGGCATGCGGCTTCGCCGAGCTGTCGCCCTTCTACCGGGCTTTTCGCCGTTGGTGGGGCTGCACGCCACAGCAGTGGCTGAGGCTGCAGTGCCGAATGTAGCGGGGGCGGGGGAGTTGCACATGCAGCCTAGGGCTGATCGAAACGCCCTCAGGCGGGAAAGGAGGCCGGCGTAGGTCAGTGCAAGCGCATGGGAAAGTCGCATAAAAAATCCGATGCCCGAAACAGGCATCGGATTCTGTGTGGACTGCCAGGCGTCAGGACCTGTGGCCCGCTTACTTGCGGGTCAGCAGCGCCGGCTTCTCGCCGCGCGGGCGGCTTTCCTGCAGGCTCTCCAGCTGCTCCAGGGTCGGCAGGCGCTCACCCTTGCGGATGATCAGCGGCTGCTTGGTCGCGCGGTTGTCCTGTACCGCCGGTTCCTGGCGCTCGTAGCGCGGCTCGTCGCGACGGCCACCGCCGTTGCTGCGCTGGCCCTGGCCACCGCGATTGCGGTTCTGCCCTTGCCCCTGGCGCTGGCCGCCCTGACCCTGCTTCTGGCCGCCTTGGCCACCTTGGCGTTGACCCTGGCCACCCTGGCGCTGGCCGCCGCCCTGGCTGCGGCCCTGAGCGCCCTGGCCCTGACCGCCACGACGCTGGTTGCGCCCCGCTGCCTTGGGTGGGTTGGGGCTGACGTAGTCGGCGCGGTTGCCGAAGTTGTCGTAGTCGTCGTCGAGGAACTCCTCGGGGTCACGCTCCGGTGGCAGCTCCAGCGGCGAGGCCGGCTTGCGCGCCTGGCGCGGCTGGTTCTGTTGCGGCTGCTGGCCGGCTTCGGCCTGGCCCTTGCCCTTGCCACGGCGACGCTTGCGCTTCTTGCCCTGGCCCTCGCCGGCTTCGCCGTCGGCCTTGGGCTCGTGCTTGGCCTCGTGCTTGGGCTTGTCGGCGCGCGGCTGGCGCTCCGGACGCGGCGGCCGCGCCTCGGGTTTCTCCACCTCGACGCTGGCCGGGTCGAAGCCCTGCATGTCGCCAGCGGGAATCTGCTGTTTGGTCATGCGCTCGATCGACTTGAGCAGCTTCTCCTCGTCCGGCGCCACCAGCGAGATGGCCTCGCCGCTACGGCCGGCGCGACCGGTACGGCCGATGCGGTGGACGTAGTCTTCCTCGACGTTGGGCAACTCGTAGTTGACCACGTGCGGCAGTTGGTCGATGTCCAGGCCGCGGGCGGCAATATCGGTGGCCACCAGGATGCGCACCTCGCCCGCCTTGAAGTCGGCCAGGGCCTTGGTGCGCGCGTTCTGGCTCTTGTTGCCGTGGATCGCCGCGGCCGGCAGGCCGTGCTTGCACAGGTATTCGGCCAGGCGGTTGGCGCCGTGCTTGGTGCGGGTGAACACCAGCACCTGTTCCCAGGCGCCGAGGGTGATCAGGTGTGCCAGCAGGGCCCGCTTGTGTGTGGCCGGGATGCGGAATACGCGCTGCTCGATGCGCTCGACCGTGGTATTCGGCGGCGTCACCTCGATGCGCTCGGGGTCGCGCAACAGCTTGTTGGCCAGGGCGATGATGTCCTTGGAGAAGGTCGCCGAGAACAGCAGGTTCTGGCGCTGCGCCGGCAGCCTGGCCAGTACTTTCTTAACGTCGTGGATAAAGCCCATGTCGAGCATGCGGTCGGCTTCGTCGAGGACCAGGATCTCCACGCGGGACAGATCGACGCTGCCCTGGCCGGCCAGGTCGAGCAGGCGGCCCGGGCAGGCCACCAGCAGGTCGACGCCCTTGGCCAGGGCCTGCACCTGCGGGTTCATGCCGACGCCGCCGAAGATGCAGGCGCTGACCAGCGGCAGGTCGCGGGCGTAGACCTTGAAGCTGTCGTGTACCTGTGCCGCCAGCTCGCGGGTCGGTGTCAGTACCAGCACGCGCGGCTGGCGCGGGCCGTGGCGGTGCTCGCGGTCCGGATGGCCGCCGGGGAACAGGCGCTCCAGGATCGGCAGGGCGAAGCCTGCGGTTTTACCAGTACCCGTCTGGGCGGCGACCATCAGGTCGCGACCTTGCAGCACGGCGGGAACGGCCCGCTGCTGCACCGGAGTGGGCTGGGCGTAGCCGGCGGCCTCAACGGCACCGGCCAATGCCTCGGAGAGACCGAGGGAAACAAAGGACATGAGTCATCCTGTCAAAAGTGGGGCGAAGGCCCGATGGGGAAGTAGCCTGGCTTGAATCGCTCTCGCTGAACGATCCCGTCCGGTACTGCTGGGCGATGGCTTGCCGAGCATCCGGGCGCAAGCCTGGCGGGTTTCCGGAGTATAACAGAGCAATATGGTGTGGCCGCTAGCTACCCGTCGGCCGATTTTCGTGGCCTGGGTCAATCCTTCGCGGCCTTTGGCGCATCGGCCGGCTCGGCGTAGCGCGCCTGCAGCCGGGCGTAGGCCTGCTCCTGCTTGAAGCGGCGCAGCTCCAGGGCGAAACGCCCGGCCAACTCGGCCATCTCGGGCGTGCGGCGCAGGGCCAGGTACAGGCGGTCCTCGCCGACCACCTTGGGGTTGTAGCCGAGCTGGCTGCCCAGGCCCATCCGCGCGGCCAGGTAGAGGCCGGCGCGGCGGTCGTTGAGTACCAGGTCGACGCGCTGGCGCACCAGCTTGCCCAGGTTGGCCTCGTGGCTCGGCGCTTCCTCGCGGCTGAACAGCTGCGAGTCGCGGAAGGCCTGGTCGTTGTACCAGTAGCCGGGCGAGGTGCCGATCAGCAGGTCGCGCAGGTCTTCCAGTTTGCGATAGGGGTAGGGCCTGTTGCTGGCGAAGAACAGGACGAACTCCACCTGCGACAGCGGCTCCTCGACGAACAGCATGTGCGCCTCGCGCTGCGGCGTGCGAAAGATATCGAGGATGCCGTCGGCCTGGCCCTGTTCCAGGGCCAGCAGGCAGCGCTTCCAGGGCAGGAACTGCCACTGTGCCTCGACGCCCAGGCGGCGCAGCACCTCGACGCTTATTTCGTAGTCGAGCCCGCTCGGCTGGCCGTTGTCCTGATAGACGTAGGGCGCCCAGGCCTCGGTGACCAGGCGCAGCGGCTCCGCCCGCGCCGCGAGGGCGAGGCCGCAGAGCAAGGCGGCGATAATCTGGCGCTGGAATAGTGGCATTGCGCCAGATTAGCGGCTTTGCCCCCGGCGCAAAAGGTCCTAGCCGACCACCCGATAGCAGGGCACGTAGGCACTGCCGCCCGGCAGCTTCATGCGGTGCTGCTCGACGAAGGCCTGCAGCAGCCGGTCCAGCGGGCGCATGATGTCGGGATCGCCCTTGAGCTCGTAGGGACCGTGCTCCTCGATCAGGCGGATGCCGTGGGCCTTGACGTTGCCGGCGACTATGCCGGAGAAGGCGCGGCGCAGGTTGGCCGCCAGCTCATGCAGCGGCTGCTCGCGGGTCAGGTTGAGCGCGGCCATGTTGGCGTGGGTGGCCTCGAAGGGGCGCTGGAAGCCCTCGTCGATCTTCAGCAGCCAGTTGAAGTGGAAGGCGTCGTTGCGCTCGCGGCGGTACTGCTCCACTTCCTGCATGCCGGTGGCCATCTGCCGGGCCACCTCGGCCGGGTTGTTGACTACCACCCGATAGCGCTGCTGGGCGGCCTCGCCGAGGGTGGCGCCGATGAACTCGTGCAGCAGCTGCAGGTAGGGCGAGGCGCTCTTCGGCCCGGTCAGCACCACCGGGAAGGGCAGGCCGGCATTGTCCGGGTGGGTGAGGATGCCGAGCAGGTAGAGGAATTCCTCCGCCGTGCCGACGCCGCCGGGGAAGATGATGATGCCGTGGCCGACGCGGACGAAGGCCTCCAGGCGCTTCTCGATATCCGGCAGTATCACCAGCTCGTTGACGATCGGGTTGGGCGCCTCGGCGGCGATGATGCCCGGCTCGGTCAGCCCCAGGTAGCGGGCGCCGCTGATGCGCTGCTTGGCGTGGGCGATGGTGGCGCCCTTCATCGGCCCCTTCATCACGCCGGGGCCGCAGCCGGTGCAGACGTCCAGGCGGCGCAGGCCGAGCTCGTGGCCGACGCGCTTGGTGTACTTGTACTCCTCGCTGCTGATCGAGTGGCCGCCCCAACACACCACCATCTTCGGCTCGACGCCGCTACGCAGGGTGCGGGCGTTGCGCAGCAGGTGGAAGACGTAGTCGGTGATGCCTTCGGAGCTGTCCAGGTCGATGCGCTGGTTTTCCAGTTCGCTCTGGGTGTAGACGATGTCGCGCAGGGCGCTGAACAGCATCTCGCGGGTGCTGGCGATCATCTCGCCGTCGACGAAGGCGTCGGCCGGGGCGTTGCGCAGTTCCAGGCGGATGCCGCGGTCCTGCTGGTGGATGATCACCTCGAAGTCCGGATAGGCCTCGAGAATGGTCTTGGCGTTGTCGCTGTGCGAGCCGGTGTTGAGGATCGCCAGGGCACACTGGCGGAACAGGGCGTAGACATTGCCCGAGCCGGTCTCGCGCAGCTGTTGCACTTCGCGCTGGGAGAGGGTTTCCAGGCTGCCCTTGGGGCTCACCGAGGCGTTGATCTTGTTGCGCGCCAGAGTCATCGGGCTTCCTTGTCTGTCGCATGCCGGGGCGATGCGGTGGGCGGTTGTCGCGGCGGCGGGCCGCCGCGCTCCGGGGAACGCCTCAGCGCGGCAGCTTGAGGTTGTTCCAGATGGCCAGGCTCGGCTCGGCCTGGTTCAGGGTGTAGAAATGCAGACCCGGCGCGCCGCCTTCGAGCAGGCGCTCGCACATCTCGGTCACCACCTGCTCGCCGAAGGCCTGGATGCTCTCCAGGTCGTCGCCGTAGGCTTCCAGCTGCTTGCGCAGCCAGCGCGGAATCTCGGCGCCGCAGGCGTCGGAGAAGCGCGCCAGCTTGCTGTAGTTGGTGATCGGCATGATGCCCGGCACGATCGGTAGTTCCACGCCCAGCTTGCGCACGCGCTCGACGAAGTAGAAGTAGCAGTCGGCGCTGAAGAAGTACTGGGTGATGGCGCTGTTGGCGCCGGCCTGGCACTTGCGCACGAAGTTCTTCAGATCGTCCTCGTAGTTGCGCGCCTGCGGGTGTACTTCCGGGTAGGCCGCCACTTCGATGTGAAAGTGGTCGCCGGTCTCGGCGCGGATGAACTCGACCAGTTCGTTGGCGTAGCGCAGCTCGCCGCTGGCCATGCCCATGCCCGACGGCAGGTCGCCACGCAGGGCGACGATGCGCCGGATGCCGGAGTTCTTGTACTGGCTGAGCAGGCTGCGCAGCTCGTCCTTGCCGTCGCCGACGCAGGACAGGTGTGGCGCGGTCGGCACTTTGATCTCGCCGTCCAGCTGCAGCACGGTGTTCATGGTGCGGTCGCGGGTCGAGCCGCCGGCACCGTAGGTGCAGGAGAAGAAGTCCGGGTTGTAGCCGGCCAGCTGACGCGCGACGTTCAGCAGTTTTTCATGCCCGGCTTCGGTCTTGGTGGGGAAGAACTCGAAGCTGTAGCGACGTTCTTGGCTCATGGAGAAGGTTCCCTTCTCAGCCTCAAGCCTCAAGCCTCAAGCTGCAAGTGGGGCGCTGGGCTCCTGCTTGTCGCTTGTGGCTTGTGGCTTGTGGCTGCTGGTTAGTAACGGTAGCTGTCCGGCTTGAACGGGCCTTCCACGGTCACGCCGATGTACTCGGCCTGCTTGGCGGTCAGCTGGGTGACCACGCCGCCGAAGCCCTTGACCATCTCCAGCGCCACTTCCTCGTCCAGCTTCTTCGGCAGCACCTCCACGGTCAGGCGCTCGGCCTTCTTCTCGGCGGGGAGCTCGGCGAACTTCTGCTCGAACAGGAAGATCTGCGCCAGCACCTGGTTGGCGAAGGAGCCGTCCATGATCCGGCTCGGGTGGCCGGTGGCGTTGCCCAGGTTCACCAGGCGGCCTTCGGCCAGCAGGATCAGGTAGTCGTCGTTGCGCGGATCGAATTGGCCTGGGCCGGTGCGGTGGATCTTGTGCACCTGCGGCTTGACCTCTTCCCAGGCCCAGTTCTTGCGCATGAAGGCCGTATCGATTTCATTGTCGAAGTGGCCGATGTTGCACACCACGGCGCGGGCCTTGAGGGCCTTGAGCATGTTGGCGTCGCACACGTTGACGTTGCCGGTGGTGGTGACGATCAGGTCGATCTTGCCCAGCAGGTCGCGGTCGATGCAGGCCTCGCTGCCGTCGTTGACGCCGTTCTTGTACGGCGAGACGACTTCGAAGCCGTCCATGCAGGCCTGCATGGCGCAGATCGGGTCGACCTCGGAGACCTTGACGATCATGCCTTCCTGGCGCAGCGACTGGGCCGAGCCCTTGCCCACGTCGCCGTAGCCGACCACCAGGGCCTGCTTGCCGGACAGCAGGTGGTCGACGCCGCGCTTGATGGCGTCGTTGAGGCTGTGGCGGCAGCCGTACTTGTTGTCGTTCTTGCTCTTGGTCACCGAGTCGTTGACGTTGATCGCCGGGACTTTCAGGGTGCCGGCCTTGAGCATGTCGAGCAGGCGGTGCACGCCGGTGGTGGTTTCCTCGGTGATGCCGTGGATCTTGTCCAGCATGGCCGGGTAGCGCTCGTGGATGATCTGGGTCAGGTCGCCGCCGTCGTCGAGGATCATGTTGGCGTCCCACGGCTTGCCGTCCTTGAGGATGGTCTGCTCGATGCACCACTCGTACTCGGCCTCGGTCTCGCCCTTCCAGGCGAACACCGGGATGCCGGCGGCGGCGATGGCGGCGGCGGCCTGGTCCTGGGTCGAGAAGATGTTGCAGCTGGACCAGCGCACTTCGGCACCCAGGGCGATCAGGGTCTCGATCAGCACGCCGGTCTGGATGGTCATGTGGATGCAGCCGATGATCTTGGCGCCGCGCAAAGGCTGGCTGGCGGCGTACTTGCGACGCAGGCCCATCAGGGCCGGCATCTCGGACTCGGCGATGATCAGTTCCTTGCGGCCCCAGTCGGCCAGGGAAATGTCGGCGACCTTGTAATCGGTAAAGGCAGCGCTCATGCGAAAGCTCTCCATTCGTTGTCTGCGAATGGGCGCCGTTGATGCGTTCGGATAAACGCCCCGGGCGAGCCTGACAGGAGCGGGTCTGATGCGCGTCAGATCCTGGAGCCTGCTGCAGCGCCCCTCGACCGGGAGGCGGGCACGGCCGGGCTGAGCCGGCCGTGTGAAACCCGGCGATTATAGCCAGCCTGCTGCGTCAACCCAAGGTCTTCCGTCGTGCCGACTGAGCGCCTCGATGGTGCGCTCGCATCGCCTTGGTGCGCGCCGTGCACCGCTTCTGCACTCCCGGCCGCTGTGGAGGACGTTTCGTCCGCTCTGGCGGCGCGGCTGGCGGAGACGGACTAGTGTTCTCGTCGATGGCGGACTGGCCATCGATTCCAGCCGGGAGGGAGACCATGTTCGCGACCCGAGTGTTCGACCAGCTGCTGCGGGCCATCGGCCTGCGTACCCTCAATCAACAGTTCCTGTTCTCTTACGCACTGATGTTCATCTTCGCGGTCACGGCCTCGGTGGCGTTGTACCTGAGCATGTCGGTCTCGCCGGAGACCATCAATGTGGCCGGCGCCCAGCGCATGCTCAGCCAGAAGATGACCAAGGAGGCGCTGCTGTTGCGCCAGGGCGCCCTCGAGCGCAAGGCACTGGACACCACCATCGGCCAGTTCGACCAGGCCCACCACGACTTACTGGCCGGCAACCGCGCGCGCAACATCAGCGTGATCGAGACGCCGGCGATTCAGGCGCAGATGGCCAGGGTCGGTCAGCTGTGGGGCACCTTCCGTCCGCGTCTGGAGCAGGCCGCAGCTGGCGGCGAGACCGACCTGGCGGCCTTGGAGGCGGCCTCGGTGACCCTGCTCAAGGAGATGAATCAGGCTGTCGGGCTGATGGCCGCGCACGCCGAGAGTTCCCAGCGCCGTCAGATGTGGCTGGCTTTTGCCTGTGTGCTGGCCATCCTGGTCCTGGTGGTGCTCGGTCGGCAGTTCGGCCTCAGTCCGCTGATGCGCGATCTGCACGCGGTGGAGATGGCCCTGACCCGGGTCGGTGGCGGCGACTTCACCGGCGCTCTTCGCGGTGGCCAGGTGGATAACGAGATCGGCCGCATCTTCGCCGGCTACAACCGCATGCAGGAACAGGTGCGTGCCTTGCTGGCGCAGGTCAAGGACAGCGGCGAGTGCACCCGTGGCCACGTCGACCGAGCCGCAGGGGCCGCAGGGGCCGCGGGCGAAGGAGTGCGGCAACAGCACGAGGACCTGGATCAGGTGGCCACGGCGATGAACGAGATGAGTGCCACGGTGGCCGAGGTGGCCCGCCATGCGGCCGGCGCCGCCGATTCGGCTCGCGGCGCCGACGGCTATGCCCGTAGCGGGCAGCAGGTGGTGCGGCGCAGCGCCGAGCTGATCGAGGCCCTGGCCGGGCAACTGCAGCACAGCGGCATCCAGGTGCAGGCGCTGGAGGCGGAGACCGCCGGGGTCGGCAAGGTGCTGGAGGTGATCACCGGGATCGCCGAACAGACCAATCTGCTGGCGCTGAATGCGGCTATCGAGGCGGCGCGGGCCGGCGAGGCCGGACGCGGCTTCGCCGTGGTCGCCGACGAGGTGCGTACCCTGGCCAGCCGTACCCAGCAGTCCACCGGCGAGATTCAGGCGATCATCCAGCGCCTGCAGGAAGGTGCGCGCCAGGCGGTACAGGCCATGCAGGAGAGCGCCGGCATGGCGCGGGAGAATCAGGCGCATATCGGCGAGGCCACGACGGTGCTGGAGCACATAGTCGGCGCGGTGGACAGCATCAATGCGATGAATGCGCAGATCGCCACCGCTGCCGAGCAGCAGAGCCAGGTGGCGGCCGAGATCGACCAACGCATCGTGCACATCTCCAGCCTGGCCGAGCGCAGCCATGGCGATGCCGACCGGGTGGTGGCTGTCAGTGCGGAGATCCAGGCCGAGGTGCGCAGGCTCAACGAGCAACTGGATCGTTTCCGGACCTGAGGCCGGCGTCGAACGCATGGCGTGCCCGCAGCAGGCGCTGGGAGGGCGATGACGCTGCACAGGCCCATGGCGTGAGGTCATGGGATGCCTCATGTGGCGGGGCCAGACCGGAGCACCTGCGACAGCCTGGCGCTTGGCGGCCGGGCGCGGACTGGCAATACTGTCGCCCCCTTTCGCCCCTATTGGCCGTAGATGATGAAGTCGAAACTGCTGCTTGGCCTGCTGGCCTGTGCCCTGGTGGCCGCTTGTGAGCGGGTCGATCCGGACTCGCCGCTGGGCAAGCGCCAGGCACTGTTCAAGGACATGCTGCGCACCAGCGAGGACCTAGGCGGCATGCTGCGCGGCCGGCTGGCCTTCGACGAGCGGCGGTTCGCCGAGGGCGCGGCCCGCCTCGACGAGCTGTCGCGTCAGCCCTGGCAGCACTTCCCGCAGGCGCGCGAGGCCGGCGCCGACAGCCAGGCGCGCGACGAGGTGTGGCAGCGCCAGGAGCGTTTCCAGCAGCTGGCGCGCGAACTGGAGGCGGCCACCGCCGAGTTGCGCACGGCGGCCCAGGTCAGCCCGCTGCAGGCGCGGGCGCTGACTGCGCCGGTGGCCCGGGTCGAGGCGGCCTGCGAGGGTTGCCACGAAGAGTTCCGCATCTACTAGAAACCCTCGACAGCGGCGGCCCGTAGTCGCTCGCGCAGCTTCAGCACCTCGGGGTGGCGGAAGAAGGCGGCCAGCTGTGCGGCGCGGGTCGGCCCGACGCCGGCATAGGCATCCCAGTCGGCCGCATCGCGTGCCGCCAGCTCGTCCCAGTTGCCGGCGAGCGGCGCCGAACCGCTGGGCGGCAGGCCCAGGGCGCGCAACCATTGGGCGAAGGGCCGCTGCCGGGCGCTGGCGAGACTCTGGTGCAGGGCGGCGGCGCTGCGTTGCCCCAGTCCCGGTCGAGCGGCCAGCTCGCTCTCCTGCAGCTCCAGCCAGTCCAGCAGGCCCT
Organism: Pseudomonas sp. CAU 1711; assembly: GCF_039888625.1. Classification (NCBI taxonomy): domain Bacteria; kingdom Pseudomonadati; phylum Pseudomonadota; class Gammaproteobacteria; order Pseudomonadales; family Pseudomonadaceae; genus Pseudomonas; species Pseudomonas sp. CAU 1711. Next base: position 66,244 of record NZ_JBDQQT010000005.1, on the reverse strand, counting down.
GCGGCCGTAGCTTGCTCCAGGTGCCGCTGCCGACGCCGGGCAGGGCCAGGCCACGCTTGCCGCTCAGCCAGGCGAGGCGGGCGGCGAACTGGCTCTCGCAGCCGGGTGTCGGATGCCAGCAGCTGAGCGTGTGGTAGTGCGCCGGATCGGGTGGCTGCAGGGCGCCGCGCTGTTGGCCGCGCCAGGCGACGGCCTCCAGGCGCGGGATGGTCAGGCCGGCCAGGGTGACCGTCACCTGGTCGCCGGGGCGGATGTCCAGGCTCCGCCAGCGCTGCAGCGAGCCGAGGCCGACCCGGCGCAGCGTGCGGCCGTCCAGCTCCACCGGCTGCAGCTGCAGCAACGGAGTGATGCGGCCCGTGCGGCCGATCTGGAACTGCACCGCGCGCACCTCGGCGAGCGCCCGGCGCGGCGAGTATTTCCAGGCGGCCGCCCAGTTCGGTGGTTCGGCGAGCCAGTGGGTGCCCGGCGGGCGCCGGCCCTGGCGCAGCACCACGCCGTCGCTGGCGAATGGCAGCGCTTCGTGATACCAGCGTTGGCGCCAGCGCCGCGCCTCTTCCGGCGAGCGTAGCGGCAGGGTCAGCTCGACACTGTCGGCGAAACCAAGCTCGCGCAGGCCCTGCAGGCGCTCGGCCATGCCGGCCGGACCATTGGGCCAGTCCCAGACGAACAGGCCGATCTGCGCCGCCCGCGCCGCATCCAGTCGGCCGCGGGCCATGGCGCCCGCGGCCTTGCCGCGCAGCCCGTCGCTGCCGTCGCGCGCCTGTACATGGCCGGGCGCGCGCCAGTACAGCTCGCCCTGCAAGATCAGCTCGTCGCGGCGCGCGAGGCGTTGGGGGATGGCCTGGATCAGGCGGGCGCGGGCGGTCCAGTCCCGGCCGCTGCGCCCGTCGCCGCGGCTGATCGCCTGCTGCAGCCGGCCATCGCGGTAGACCAGGGTGACCGCCACGCCATCGACCTTGGGCTGGATCCACAGCTCTTCGCGGGCGGCCATCCAGGCGCGCACGGCGGCCTCGTCGCGCAGCTTGAACAGGCCGGTCTGCGGCACCGGGGAGGGGAGCGGTCCGCCGGCGGCGAGCAGCGGTGAGTCGTCCGCTGCGCTCGCTACGCTCGCCAGCGCGGGAAAACAGCCACGCCATTGGGCGAGGCGTTCGCGGCTCTGGTCGTAGAGCTCGTCGGCGACCAGGGCCCGGCCCTCGACGTGGTAGGCCCGTTCCCACTCGGCCAGGCGCCGCTCGAGGGCGCCGATCTCGCCGCTGGCCCGCTCGGCCGGCCAGTCTGGGCAGGGTGCGGCCTGCAGGGTGCAGGCGTATAGCAGCAGGAGTGGGGCGGCGCGCGGTGACATGGCGAGCGTCCTTGCTCGGGGGGATAGGCTAGAGCTTAGCCGCTCCCCCTGAGCAACGACTGCCCGCAGGGTTACTGGGCCGGACGCGCGTAGCTGGCGGTGAGGCTGGCCTTGCCCAGGCTGTTGGCGTTGAGCAGGTAGCCGACCAGCGCCGGCATGGCCTTCTCGTCCAGGTCCAGGCGCGGCACTTTCAGCGCATGCACGGTGAAGACGTAGCGGTGCGGCTTGTCGCCCGCCGGCGGGCAGGCGCCGCCGAAGCTGGTCTGGCCATAGTCGTTCAGGCTCTGCACGGCGCCCGCCGGCAGCGCGGCGCCGCCCGTCTGCCCGGCGCTGGCGGGCAGGCTCCGGCTATCCGCCGGCAGATTGAACAGCACCCAGTGCCACCAGCCTGAGCCGGTCGGCGCGTCGGGGTCGTAGACGGTGATGGCGAAGCTCCGGGTGCCCTGCGGGGCGTCCTTCCAGGCCAGCGCCGGGGCGCGGTTGCCGCCGTCGCAGCCGAAGCCCTGGAATTCCTGCGCGCGGCCCAAGGGCTGACCGTCGGCGATGTCCGGGCTGCTCAGCTCGAAGGCCTGGGCGCCGGCGCTCAGCCAAAGGCCGCACAGCGGCAGGGCGAATCGGGAAATCTTCATGGGTGCCTCCTCGTGTTCGGATGGCCCCACTATGCCGAGCCGCGTCGGCGGCCGCGCGCCCGTGTCGCGCAAGGATTAGCCCGATTCGCTCATCTGCCGCAGAACGCTGGGCGCGCTGCCGAACTGGCGCTGGAAGGCCGCGGCGAAGCGCGACGGCGACTGGTAGCCGCAGGCGGCGGCCACCTCGCCGAGGGGCCGGCGCGAGGCGTTGACCAGGGCCAGGGCCTGCTCCATGCGCGCATCCTGCAGCAGGCGGCGGAAGGAGATGCCCTCGCCGGCCAGCTTGCGCCGCAGGGTCGCCGGGCTCATGGCCAGCTGTGCCGCCACCGCCTCGGCCTGCCAGTCGCGGCCGAGGTCGCCGCGCAGCAGTGCGAGGACGCGTTCGCGCACCTGGTACGGTCGCCGGTTGAACAGCACGCCAGCCTGGCCGGCCTCGGCCAGGGCCAGCATCAGTCCCTGCCAGGCATGCTCGGCCTGGGCCGCCGGCAGGCCGCCGCGCTCGGCCAGCGGCAGCAGATCGAGCAACCGGGCGAAGGCCGTACGGGCCGTGTCGGCGGGGGCGAACACCTGGGCCGGCGCGGCGCGCCCGCGGTCGGCCAGCTGGGCACCGAACAGTTCGTGCAGGCGCCGCTGCCAGCCCTCCTGCTGGCCCAGGGCCCAGGCCTGGTAGGTGCCGCGCGAGCCGGGGCGGTTGATCAGCTGCACGCGCTGCTGCCCGGCCAGGGCCAGCCAGCTGCCGGCGGGGCAGCGCCATTCCTGCTGGCCGACGCGCAGCCACTTCTCGCCCTCGATCACGCTCACCAGCAGGGGCGAGAGGATCGGCGTGCGGTTCAGCCGCTGCTCGGCATAGCTGTGGAAGGAGAGTAGGGGCAGTGGCTGCATGGCGGTCTCGCGGCGGGTCGGCGCAGTGAAAACTTCGCGGCCCGGCCTGTCAACCGGGCAACGATAAGCCCCGCCGGGGCGTAATGCTGTTCACTTAGCGGCATCACGGCCATGGCCGGACTTTTCTGGGTTCAGGTCTGCGGCTGTCGTTCTCCCTCTCCCCCTGGGAGAGGGGAGCGCTCTCAAGACACCGACGACAGCCAGGCTATGGCATTGCGCAGTGCCCCTCGCTGCCGGTCCAAGCCAGAAAAAACGCCGCGACTCCGTAGAAGTCGCGGCGTTTCTCAAGCGAACAGCATTACCGCCGGGGCGGGCCTCAGAGGCCGGCGGCGGCGCGCAGGGCCTCGACCTTGTCGGTCTGCTCCCAGGTGAAGGTGGTGAAGCTGTCGCCGCCCACGGTCTTCTGCTGCGGGGTGCGGCCGAAGTGGCCGTAGGCCGCGGTGTCGCGGTACATCGGGTGAAGCAGGTCGAGCATCTTGGTGATGGCGTAGGGACGCAGGTCGAAGACTTCGCGCACCAGCTTGATGATGCTGTCTTCGCTGACCTTGTTGGTACCGAAGGTGTTGACCGAGATGGAGGTCGGCTGGGCCACGCCGATGGCGTAGGACACCTGGATCTCGCAGCGGTCGGCCAGGCCGGCGGCGACTATGTTCTTGGCCACGTAGCGGCCGGCGTAGGCGGCCGAGCGGTCGACCTTGGACGGGTCCTTGCCGGAGAAGGCGCCGCCGCCGTGGCGGGCCATGCCGCCGTAGGAGTCGACGATGATCTTGCGTCCGGTCAGGCCGCAGTCGCCCACCGGCCCGCCGATCACGAAGTTGCCGGTCGGGTTGATGTGGTACTGGGTGTCCTTGTGCAGCAACTCGGCCGGCAGGCTGTGCTTGATGATCAGCTCCATCACCGCCTCGCGCAGGTCGGCGAGGGAGACCTCCGGGCTGTGCTGGGTGGACAGCACCACGGCGTCGATGCCGACCACCTTGCCGTGCTCGTAGCGGCAGGTGACCTGGCTCTTGGCGTCCGGGCGCAGCCACGGCAGCAGGCCGGACTTGCGCGCCTCGGCCTGGCGCTCGACCAGGGCGTGGGAGAAGCGGATCGGTGCCGGCATCAGCACGTCGGTCTCGTTGCTGGCGTAGCCGAACATCAGGCCCTGGTCGCCGGCGCCCTGGTCTTCCGGCTTGGCGCGGTCGACGCCCTGGTTGATGTCCGGGGACTGCTTGCCAATGATGTTCATCACGCCGCAGGTGGCGCCGTCGAAGCCGACGTCGCTGCTGGTGTAGCCGATGTCGCAGATCACGTCGCGCACCAGCTGCTCCAGGTCGACCCAGGCGCTGGTGGTGACTTCGCCGGCGACTATGGCCACGCCGGTCTTGACCAGGGTCTCGACGGCCACGCGGGCGTGCTTGTCCTGCTCGATGATGGCGTCGAGCACGGCATCGGAAATCTGGTCGGCGATCTTGTCCGGATGGCCCTCGGACACGGATTCGGAGGTAAACAGGGAGTATTCGCTCATTTCAAAATCCTATTCCTATTCATACCTGGTTTGGCGGGTTTGCTTCGCATCCGGCTTGGCGAAGTGCCGTACCTGAATCTGAAAGCCGTTCTTGAGGCCGATATAGAGGCTCTCGCCGGGCGCGAGCCCGGCGGCGTCGGCCCAGCGGGCCAGTTCTTCCTGGTCGAAGCCGAGCCAGAGATCGCCGCAGGCCGTCCTGGCCCAGCTCTGGTCGTGGCTGCATAACTCGGTGATCAGCAGGCTGCCGCCGGGGTTCACCAGGCGCGCCAGCTGCCTGAGCGCCTCGGCCGGGACGGCGAAATGGTGCAGCACCATGTTCACCACCACGCAGTCGGCGGCGCCGATCTCGTCCTGCAGGGCATCGGCGAGGCGCAGCTCGACATTGCCCAGGCCATCCTCTGTGCAGCGCTGGCGCGCCAGTTCCAGCATCGCCTCGCTATTGTCCAGGGCGAGCACGGACTTGAAACGGCGGGCCAGCTCGGGGAGGAAGCCGCCGTCGCCGGGGCCTACCTCCAGCGCCGTGCTGCCGGCGGCGAAGCCCAGTGCATCGAGCAGGGCCAGCACGCTGTCGCGGTATTGCGGCAGGCCGGCGATCAGGTCCTGCTGGGCCTGGAACTTGTCCGCCGCGCGGGCGAAGAACTCGCGGCTGGCGGCGGCGCGCTGGGCATGCACGGCGGCGATGCGTGCGCGCACCTCGTCCGGCAGGCGCAGGCCGTCGACTTCCTCCAGCAGCGCGCCGTGCAGGGCGCCCTGGGGCAGGGCGCGGCGATAGAAGATCGCGTTGCCCTCGCGGCGGGTGGCCACCAGGCCGGCCTGGGCCAGCACCTTGAGATGGTGGCTCATGCCGGACTGGCCGATGGCGAAGATCTGCGCCAGTTCCAGCACGCCGAACGAGTCGTTGGCCAGCGCGCGCAGCACGTTCAGGCGCAGCGGGTCGCCGCCGGCCTTGCACAGGGCGGCGAGCTCGTCGGCGGGCTCGAAGGGGAGCTGGGAGGCGCGCAGGTTCATAGGAGCGGCAGTCTAGTCGCTCAATTTTCATCCAGCAACAGCAATATCAAAAAGTTTTGATATTGCCCGTGAGCTGTTCCAGGAAGGCCGCCGGCGCCGGGCTCAAGCGGCAGCCCTGGCGCCACAGCACGTGCAGGTCGCGCTCGATGCGCAGGTCGCGCACGTCGAGGCGCAGCAGGCGGCCGTCGGCCAGCTCGTCTTCGATCACCAGCTGCGACAGCCAGGCGATGCCGTGGCCGCCGGCGATCAACCGCTTGAGCGGCTCGGTGCCGCCGCCGACCAGCGCCGCGCGGGCCTCCAGGCCATGCGCCCGGTAGGCCTGCTCGATGCTGGCGCGGGCCCCGGAGCCGGGCTCGCGCATGTACAGCTCGTGCTCCTGCAGCTCGGCGGCGCGCAGGCCGCGGCGCCCGGCCAGCGGGTGGGCGGGGCCGACCACCGGCAGCAGGCGGTCGCGCGCCAGCAGGTGGTGGGCGTAGTCCGCAGCGGGGAAGGGGCCTTCGACGAAGCCCAGGGCGATGCTGCCGTCGTCCAGTTGCTGGGTGACTTCGCGGGTGTTGCTCACCCGCAGGTCGACGAACACCTGCGGGTGTCGGCGGCGGAAGCGATTGAGCAGCGGCGGCAGCCAGTAGCCGCCGAGGGTGGCGCTGGCGCCCAGCTGCAGCTCGCCCTGGTCGAGGTTGGCGAAGGCGCGCAGGTCGCGCTCGGCGGCCTGCTCCAGGGCGAAGATGCGTTCGGCGAACTGCTGCAGGCGCAGGCCGCCCTCGGTCGGCGTCACGCCACGCGGATGACGTTCGAACAGCGCCAGGCCGAGGTTGGCCTCCAGCTCGCGGATCTCGCGGGTCACCGCCGGCTGGCTGATATGCAGGCGCGCGGCGCCGGTGCTGATGCTGCCGGCCTGGGCCACGGCGAGGAAGACCTTGAGATGGTGCAGGTTCATGGCAGACATTCATAAATAGAAAGTATGCAATGCATGCTGAATATGTATTTTTCATATGGCAAGCGACTCCCTAGCCTGGGTGCTCCCGTAGTCATCGTTCGTGATCGCCATGCCGCGTCCCTTTACCCGCCTGCCCGAACCCTGGGCCTTCGTCCGTCACTTCTCGCCCAACTGGTTCGCCATGACCATGGGCACCGGCGTGCTGGCCCTGGTGCTGGCCCGCCTGCCCTGGACCCTGCCGGGGCAGCTGGCCCTGGCCGAGGCGCTGTGGTGGTTCGGCGTGGCGCTCTTTGCGACCTTCGGCCTGCTGTTTCTGGCTCGCCTGCTGCTGCATCGCGACACCCTGTGGCCGATGCTGCTGCACCCGGTGCAGTCGATGTTCCTCGGCGCCATCCCCATGGGCCTGGCCATGCTGATCGGCGGGCTGGTGCAGTTCGGCCCGGCGCACTGGGGCGCGGAGGCCTACCGGGTCGCGCATGGGCTGTGGTGGCTGGATGCGGCCATGGCGCTGGCCAGCGCCCTGCTGGTGCCCTACCTGATGTTCACCCGCCAGCAGCACGCGCTGGAGAAGATGACCGCGGTCTGGCTGCTGCCGATCGTCGCGCCCGAGGTGGCGGCCGGCGCCGCCGGTGGCCTGGTGCCGCACCTGGACCCGGCCGCGGCACGGGCGATGCTGGCGCTTGGCTTCGTGCTCTGGGGCCTGTCGCTGGCCCTGGCCTTCTCGCTGATCACCCTGGTGCTGTTGCGCCTGGCCCTGCACAAGCTGCCGGACACCGACTTCGCCGCCACCAGCTGGCTGCCGCTGGGACCGCTGGCCACCGGTTGCCTGGGCCTGCTGACCCTGGGCCAAGACGCCCCGGCGGCCTTCGCCGGCACCGCCCTGGCCGGCGCCGCGGAGCTGGCGCCGGGCCTGGCCCTGGTCGGCGGCCTGGCGCTGTGGGGCGCCGGGTTGTGGTGGCTGGTCACGGCGGTCCTGTTCACCCGCCACTACATCCGCGACAACATGGCCTTCAACCTGGGCTGGTGGGGCTTCACCTTCCCGCTGGGGGTGTTCGCCCTGGCCACCTTCGAGCTGGGGCGGCTGACCGAGCTGCGCTTCTTCGTCCTCATCGGCCTGGTGCTGAGCGTGCAGCTGGCCGCCATCTGGCTGTTGGTGCTGCAGCGCACGCTGCGCGGCGCCTGGCATGGCGAGCTGTTCCAGGCGCCCTGTCTGGCCGGGCCGAGCGCGCCGGCGCACGGGGTGCTCAGGGCGGACTGAGCGCGTTCGACCATCTGTCATTGCCCCCGTGGCGCCTGCTGGGCGAAAATACGCGCCTTTTCCGTGAACAGTCCCCGCAGGAGATTCAACGATGCCCAGCCGTCGTGAGCGAGCCAATGCCATTCGTGCCCTCAGCATGGATGCCGTGCAAAAGGCCAACAGCGGCCACCCCGGCGCACCCATGGGCATGGCCGACATCGCCGAAGTGCTGTGGCGCGACTATCTCAAGCACAACCCGCTGAACCCGAACTGGGCCGACCGCGACCGCTTCGTGCTGTCCAACGGCCACGGCTCGATGCTGATCTACTCGCTGCTGCACCTGACCGGCTACGACCTCGGCATCGACGACCTCAAGCAGTTCCGCCAGCTGCACAGCCGCACCCCGGGCCACCCGGAGTACGGCTACACCGCCGGCGTCGAGACCACCACCGGCCCGCTGGGCCAGGGCATCGCCAATGCCGTCGGCTTCGCCATCGCCGAGAAGGTGCTGGGCGCCCAGTTCAACCGCCCCGGCCACCAGATAGTCGACCACTTCACCTACGCCTTCCTCGGCGACGGCTGCATGATGGAAGGCATCAGCCACGAGGTCTGCTCGCTGGCCGGCACCCTGGGCCTGGGCAAGCTGATCGCCTTCTACGACGACAACGGCATCTCCATCGACGGCGAAGTGCACGGCTGGTTCACCGACGACACCCCGGCGCGCTTCGAGGCCTACGGCTGGCAGGTGATCCGCAATGTCGACGGTCACGACGCCGACGAGATCAAGACCGCCATCGACACCGCACGCAAGTCCGCCGACCGTCCGACCCTGATCTGCTGCAAGACCGTGATCGGCTTCGGCTCGCCGAACAAGCAGGGCAAGGAGGAGTGCCACGGCGCCCCGCTGGGCAACGACGAGATCGCCGCCACCCGCGCCGCGCTGGGCTGGAACCACGGCCCCTTCGAGATCCCCGCCGAGATCCGCGCCGAGTGGGACGCCAAGGAAGCCGGCGCCGCCCGCGAGGCCGCGTGGAACGACAAGTTCAAGGCCTATGCCGCCGCCCACCCGGAGCTGGCCGCCGAGTTCAAGCGCCGCCTGGCCGGCGAGCTGCCGGCCGACTTCGCCGAGAAGGCCGCCGCCTACATCGATGAAGTCGCCGCCAAGGGCGAGACCATCGCCAGCCGCAAGGCCAGCCAGAACGCGCTGAACGCCTTCGGCCCGCTGCTGCCGGAGTTCCTCGGTGGCTCGGCCGACCTGGCCGGCTCCAACCTGACCCTGTGGAAGGGCTGCCAGGGCGTGTCCGCCGAGGATGCCAGCGGCAACTACCTGTTCTACGGCGTGCGCGAATTCGGCATGAGCGCCATCATGAACGGCCTCGCCCTGCACGGCGGTTTCATTCCCTATGGCGCCACCTTCCTGGTGTTCATGGAGTACGCCTGCAACGCCGTGCGCATGGCCGCGCTGATGAAGCAGCGCGTGCTGTTCGTCTACACCCACGACTCCATCGGCCTGGGCGAGGACGGCCCGACCCACCAGCCGATCGAGCAGCTGGCCAGCCTGCGCAGCACGCCGAACCTGGACACCTGGCGGCCGTGCGACGCGGTGGAATCGGCGGTGGCCTGGAAGCACGCCATCGAGCGCGCCGACGGCCCCAGCGCGCTGATCTTCAGCCGGCAGAACCTGCCGCACCAGCCGCGCGACGCCCAGCAGCTGGCCGACGTGGCCCGTGGCGGCTATGTGCTCAAGGACTGCGCCGGCGAGCCGGAGCTGATCCTGATCGCCACCGGCTCGGAAGTCGGCCTGGCCGTGCAGGCCGCCGACAAGCTCGCCGAGCAGGGCCGCAAGGTGCGCGTGGTGTCCATGCCGTCCACCTGCGTGTTCGACCGCCAGGACGCCGCCTACAAGCAGGCCGTGCTGCCGCTGCAGGTGGGTGCGCGCATCGCCATCGAGGCCGCCTATGCGGACTACTGGTACAAGTACGTCGGCCTGGAAGGGCGCATCATCGGCATGACCACCTTCGGTGAGTCCGCCCCGGCGCCGGCGCTGTTCGAGCACTTCGGCTTCACCGTCGACAATATCCTGGAAACCGCCGCCGAATTGCTGGAGGGCTAAGGCCAGCCACAAGCTGCAAGCTTCAAGCGCCAAGCAGAGCCCCCTCGCTTGCCGTTCCGACTTGCAGCTTGCAGCTTGCCGCTTGCAGCTATGTCCAACCGCCCCTACAAAGTCGCCCTCAACGGCTACGGCCGCATCGGCCGCTGCGTGCTGCGCGCCTTGCACGAGCGCGGTGCTGCGGCCGGCTTCGAGATAGTCGCGCTGAACGATCTGGCCGACCAGGCCAGCATCGAGTACCTGACCCGCTTCGACTCCACCCACGGCCGCTTCCCCGGCGAGGTGCGGGTCGCCGGCGACTGCCTGCATATCAACGGCGACTGCGTGAAGGTGCTGCGCCAGAGCGAGCCCGAGGCCATCGACTGGGCCGGCCTGGGCATCGACCTGCTGCTGGAATGCTCCGGGGTCTACCACAGCCGCGCCGACGGCGAGCGCTTCCTCAGGGCCGGTGCGCCGCGGGTGCTGTTCTCCCAGCCGATGGCCGGCGAGGCCGACGTCGACGCCACCGTGGTGTTCGGTGTCAACCAGCAGCGCCTGAGCGGCGCCGAGCGTCTGGTGTCCAACGCCTCCTGTACCACCAACTGCGCGGTGCCGCTGCTCAAGCTGCTCGACGAGACGCTGGGTATCGAGTACGTCTCGATCACCACCATCCACTCGGCGATGAACGACCAGCCGGTGATCGATGCCTACCACCACGAAGACCTGCGCCGCACCCGTTCGGCCTTCCAGTCGGTGATTCCGGTCTCCACCGGCCTGGCCCGGGGCATCGAGCGCCTGCTGCCGGAACTGGCCGGGCGCGTGCAGGCCAAGGCCATCCGCGTGCCGACGGTCAACGTCTCGTGTCTGGACATTACCCTGCAAGTGGCCCGCGATACCAGCGCCGCCGAGATCAATGCCTTGTTGCGTGGCGCGGCGGAGAAGGGCGCGCTCAAGGGCCTGCTGGCCTATACCGAGCTGCCGCATGCCAGCTGCGATTTCAACCACGACGCCCACTCGGCCATAGTCGACGGCAGCCAGACCCGGGTTTCCGGCCCGCGCCTGGTCAATCTGCTGGCCTGGTTCGACAACGAATGGGGCTTCGCCAACCGTATGCTCGACGTCGCGCAGCACTTTCTCGCCGTCGCCAACCCCTCAAAATAACCAGCCCCCGTGAAGGACTGAGCATGACCGTTCTGAAGATGACCGACCTCGACCTCGCCGGTAAGCGCGTGCTGATCCGCGAAGACCTCAACGTGCCGGTGAAGGATGGCGTGGTGAAGAGCGACGCGCGCATCCTCGCCGCCCTGCCGACCATCCAGCTGGCCCTGGAGAAGGGCGCGGCGGTGATGCTCTGCTCGCACCTGGGCCGTCCGACCGAGGGCGAGTTCTCCGAAGAGAACAGCCTGGCGCCGGTCGCCGCCTATCTGTCCAAGGCCCTCGGCCGCGAAGTGCCGCTGGTCCGCGACTACCTGGGCGGCGTCGAGGTCAAGGCCGGCGACATCGTGCTGTTCGAGAACGTGCGCTTCAACAAGGGCGAGAAGAAGAACGCCGACGAGCTGGCGCAGCAGTACGCAGCGCTGTGCGATGTGTTCGTGATGGACGCCTTCGGCACCGCCCACCGCGCCGAGGGCTCGACCCACGGCGTGGCCAAGTTCGCCAAGGTCGCCTGCGCAGGCCCGCTGCTGGCCGCCGAGCTGGAGGCGCTGGGCAAGGCCCTGGGCAACCCGGCGCGGCCGATGGCCGCCATCGTCGCCGGCTCCAAGGTCTCGACCAAGCTCGACGTACTCAACAGCCTGAGCCAGATCTGCGACCAGCTGATCGTCGGCGGCGGCATCGCCAACACTTTCCTCGCCGCCGCCGGGCACAAGGTCGGCAAGTCGCTGTACGAGGCCGACCTGGTCGACACCGCCCGTGCCATCGCCGCCAAGGTCAGCGTGCCGCTGCCGGTCGACGTGGTGGTGGCCAAGGCCTTCGCCGAAGACGCCGAAGCCACCGTCAAGCCGATCGGCGAAGTGGCCGATGACGACATGATCCTGGATATCGGCCCGCAGACCGCCGCGCAGTTCGCCGAGCTGCTGAAGTCGTCCAAGACCATCCTGTGGAACGGCCCGGTCGGCGTGTTCGAGTTCGACCAGTTCGGCAACGGCACCCAGGTGCTGGCCCAGGCCATCGCCGAGAGCCCGGCGTTCTCCATCGCCGGCGGCGGCGACACCCTGGCGGCCATCGACAAGTACGGCGTGAACGAGCAGATCGGCTATATCTCCACCGGTGGTGGCGCCTTCCTCGAGTTCGTCGAGGGCAAGGTACTGCCGGCGGTCGAAGTGCTGGAACAGCGCGCATAAAAGCAGCGACAGGCCTCGAGTTATAAGCTGTAAGCAAGAGCAACGCCGAGCGATCTCTCTCTTGCAGCTTGAAGCTTGTAGCTTGCCGCTGGTCTACACACTTAAACGAACCCTACTGGGAGCTTCATCATGGCACTTATCAGCATGCGCCAGATGCTCGACCACGCCGCCGAATTCGGCTACGGCGTGCCGGCCTTCAACGTCAACAACCTCGAGCAGATGCGCGCGATCATGGAAGCGGCCGACAAGACCGACTCGCCGGTGATCGTCCAGGCCTCGGCCGGTGCGCGCAAGTACGCCGGCGCGCCCTTCCTGCGCCACCTGATCCTGGCCGCCATCGAGGAGTTCCCGCATATCCCGGTGTGCATGCACCAGGACCACGGCACCAGCCCGGACGTGTGCCAGCGCTCGATCCAGCTGGGTTTCAGCTCGGTGATGATGGACGGCTCGCTCAAGGAAGACGGCAAGACCCCGGCCGACTATGACTACAACGTGCGCGTGACCCAGCAGACCGTGGCCTTCGCCCATGCCTGCGGCGTGTCCGTGGAAGGCGAGCTGGGCTGCCTGGGCAGCCTGGAAACCGGCATGGCCGGTGAAGAGGACGGCGTTGGCGCCGAGGGCGTGCTCGACCACAGCCAGCTGCTGACCGACCCGGAGGAGGCCGCCGACTTCGTCAAGCGCACCCAGGTCGACGCCCTGGCCATCGCCATCGGCACCAGCCACGGCGCCTACAAGTTCACCAAGCCGCCGACCGGCGACGTGCTGTCGATCGAGCGCATCAAGGAGATCCACAAGCGCATCCCCAACACCCACCTGGTGATGCACGGCTCCAGCTCGGTGCCGCAGGAGTGGCTGCAGGTGATCAACGAGTTCGGCGGCGACATCAAGGAGACCTACGGCGTGCCGGTCGAGGAGATCGTCGAGGGCATCAAGCACGGCGTGCGCAAGGTCAACATCGACACCGACCTGCGCCTGGCCTCCACCGGCGCCATGCGCCGCTTCATGGCCCAGCACCCGAGCGAGTTCGACCCGCGCAAGTTCTTCGCCAAGACCATCGACGCCATGCGCGACATCTGCATCGCCCGCTACGAAGCCTTCGGCACCGCCGGCAATGCCTCCAAGATCAAGCCGATCTCCCTGGAAGGCATGTTCAAGCGCTACGCCAGCGGCGAGCTGGCCGCCAAGGTCAACTGAGGCGCCGTGCCCTACCCGAAAGCCCCGCGTCGCGGGGCTTTCGCTTATCCGGAGAGGGGAAATGGCGTCACGCATTCTGGCGCTCGCCGTCGCCTTGCTGCTGGCTGGCTGTGCCAACCGGGTACCGACCGAACCGGCGACTGTGCCGGTGGCCACGCCGCCGGTCGATCCGCAGCGCTGCGGCACGCGTGCCGAGTGCACCACCAAGGTCTCGCGCACCCTGCTGTTCGTCTTCGACTATGCCGCCGCCGGCGGGCAACTGGTGCAGCGCCGCGAGCGCCTGCTGTTCACCCCGGCCGATGCCGCGCCCGGCGATTGGCCGGCCCTGCGCATCCAGCTGGCCGCGCCGGTCGACGGACGTTTCCAGTTCGCCGCCGAATGCCGGGCGCAGTCCTGTCGCTATAGTGGCGAGCAGCTGCTGCGGGTCTATCGCAGCTATCTGGCCGGCCGCCCCTGCTCCCTGCTGCTGGACAGCGCCGTGCGCGACTGTGCCGAGCCGCCGTAGCCCTGGCGGCGCCAGGGCGCTATCCGCAGCCTCGGCTTCAAGTCGGCCGGGCAGCTACCGATAACTTGGATATTCTGAAACAGGGGCCCATCCCGGGCCTGCCCCGCCCTGAGCCGTGGCGCGGGAATCGCAGTCGGCAGCAACAGGAGCAACCATGGGCTCGATAAAAACAATCCAGGCCCGCTACACCCTGATCGTCCTGGCCTTCATCGCGGCGGTCTTCCTGCTCACCGAGGAGGGCATCCGTCATTTCGTCACGCCCAAGCTGAAGGCAGCGGAGGAGCAGCTGGTGCTGGGCAAGGTCAGCAAGATCTCCGAGACCATCCTGTTCGAGCTGGCCAAGGTCGAGGCGCAGTCGCGCAGCATCACCCAGACCGTGCCGCTGCTCGACAGCGACAGCATCGACCTGGTGGTGCCCGGCCTGGTCGACCAGTATGGCGACCCCAAGGTGTTCGGCGGCGGCATCTGGCCGCTGCCGCAGAAGCGTTCCGAGCGGGCCAAGCACAGCACCTTCTTCCACCGCGACGGCAGCGGCAGGATGACGGTGAACACCTACTGGAACTCCGCCGAGTCGCTCAACTACTACGAGCAGCCCTGGCACCGCGCCGGCATGCAGGCGCCGCCCGGCAAGTGCGCCTGGGCCGCCGCCTACAAGGACGACGCCAGCGCCCAGCCGCGCACCAACTGCGCCATGGCCATCGTCAAGGATGGCGCGCCTTACGGCGTGTCCACCATCGACGTGACCCTGGGCTTCTTCAACAAGCTGGTGGCCGAGAAGGAGAAGGAGATCCAGGGCGAGGTGATGATAGTCGAGCCGGACGGCAAGATTCTCAGCAACCAGGCGCGCATCGGCGGCGAGATAGTGCTGAGGAACGTCGCCGACCTGGCCCGCCAATCGGCCTTCGTCGGCGAGATCCAGGCCGGTCTCGGCAAGATCGGCCGCGAGGCCCTGTTCAAGCAGGAGTACCGCAGCGCCGAGGGCGAGGACTGGACCTTCTACCTGCAGCCCATCGAGGGCACGCCCTGGCTGCTGGCCGCCGCGCTGCCGAGCCGCCTGCTGGCCGTGAACAGCTCCGACGTGCTCAAGACCCTGGCCCTGATCCAGGTGCCCATGGTGGTACTGCTGCTGCTCATGATGCTGTTCGCCCTGCGCCAGCTGATGCAGCGCCTGCATGTGCTGCGCAGCAATATCGATTCGCTGTCGGCCGGCGATGCCGACCTGACCCGGCGCATCGCCCTCAAGGGCGAGGACGAGATGGACGCGGTGGGCGAGTCGGTCAACCGCTTCATCGCCTACCTGCAGAACATGATCGCCGACGTCACCCAGGCCTCGGCGGTGATCGCCGAGGAGCTGGCCCAGCTGCAGCAGCAGTCGCGCCACAGCAACGAGGTGCTGACCCGCCACGCCAGCGAGACCGACCAGGCGGTGACCGCCATCACCGAGCTGAGCTCGACCGCCGACACCGTGGCGCAGAGCGCCACCGAGACGGCCAGCTTCACCCGCAACGCCAACGACAACGCCGAGCAGTCCAGGCAGGTGGTGGCCGAGGCCTCGGCCAGCGTGCTGGCCCTGGTCGACGAGGTGGAGAGCTCCATGGCGCGGGTGCTGGCCATGCAGCAGGATGCCCAGCGCATCAACGACGTGCTCGGGGTGATCGGCGAGATCGCCGGGCAGACCAACCTGCTGGCGCTCAACGCCGCCATCGAGGCGGCGCGCGCCGGCGAGCAGGGCCGCGGCTTCGCCGTGGTGGCCGACGAGGTGCGCGCCCTGGCCGGGCGAACCCAGCAGAGTACCTCGGAGATCAACGAGATGCTGGCCAAGCTGCAGCAGGGCGTCGGCTCCGCCGTGCAGGCCATGGAGCAGACCAAGGCCAGCTGCCAGGCCACCGCCGACCGCACCGCGCGGGTCAATGTCGGCCTCGACGACATGGCCTCGGCGGTCGGCCGCATTCACGATCTCAGCGCGCAGATCGCCACCGCCGCCGAGCAGCAGAGCGCGGTGACCGAGGAGATCAACCAGAACATGGTCGCCATCCGCCACATGGTCGACGAGTTGGTCGGCAGCGGCCAGCAGGCGGACAAGAGCACCGATGCGCTGCTGGCCTCCAACCGTCGCCTGGTGGAACTGGTCAACCGCTTCAAGGTGCGCTGACCGTTCGCCGCCGACGGCTGCCGGAAGGCGCCCGTCGGCGGTTACACTGGCGCTTCATTCACGCGGCGTCAGTTCATGGCCACTCCCTTCAAATACCTCCAGGGCTACCCGCCGCACCTGCAGCAGCAGGTGACGCAGATGATTGCCGAGGATCGCCTGGGTGTTTACCTGGCCAAACGCTACCCGGGTCGCCATCAGGTGCAGAGCGACAAGGCCCTGTACGGCTACGCCATCGACCTCAAGCAGCAGTACCTGCGCAGCGCGCCGGCCATCGACAAGGTGCTGTACGACAACCGCCTGGACCTGACCCACCGGGCGCTGGGGCTGCACACGGCGATCTCGCGGGTGCAGGGCGGCCGGCTCAAGGCGAAGAAGGAGATCCGCGTGGCCGCGCTGTTCAAGGAGGCGGCACCGGAGTTCCTCAACATGATAGTGGTGCACGAGCTGGCGCACCTGAAGGAGGCCGAGCACAACAAGGCCTTCTACCAGCTGTGCCGGCACATGCTGGCGGATTACCACCAGCTGGAGTTCGACCTGCGCCTGTACCTCACCTGGCGCGAGCTGTCGGGGCAGGCCTGAACGGGCTGGGCAATCGCTGAGCAGAGCGCGCGAAGGCGCGCCGCGCCTGGGCCGCAGGCATTTGTCCCGCTGTTATGCACAGCTTCATCCCCGCCTTCTGTGGGCAATTCCCCCCCCATGGCGCGCTGTGCAAAGCCTGAGCGGAGGCCTGCGGCCCCCGTACCGCCCGGGTTTCGGCCACTCTTCCCGAGCTTATGCACAGACTAATCCACGGGGCCTGTGGGCAACTCGTCTGCCGCGCGGCGTTCTTCCCCCGCGCGGCTGGTCGCGAATTGAGCAAAGGGGGCGAGCCCGCGCGGTATCTGGGCCGTGGCCGTTGTTCCCGGCCTTATGCACAGCTTCATCCCCAGATGCTGTGTGCAACTCATTGAGCAGGAAGATATTTTTCCGCCGTATTGAGCAATAACTGAGCGCTCCTCGGCGGCCCGCGTCGGGCCTGGGCTTTAGCCATTCTTCCCGGCCTTATCCACAGAGTCATCCCCGTACTCTGTGCGCAACTCGGCCGGGATGACCATCCGACCGGCGCCCATGGCGGGCGGATGGCAAAGCGCTATGGTTAAGGCATGCCCAGGCAAAGGAACATTTTTCCAGGCAAGGCCGCGTCGTCCCGCGGAGGTTCACCATGAGCCGCATCACGCTCAGTCCCGAGCAGCTCGCCAGCTTCAGTCCGATGGACTTCCTCACCCCGCATTACCGTCAGCAGCTGCATGCCAGCCTGAACTACCTGCAGCGGCCGGCGGGCACCCTGTTGCTGCAGAAGGGCGAGCGCTCGCTGGCCCAGTACTATCTGCTGGCGGGCAAGGTCAGCGTGGATGGCGGGGCCGGCAAGCAGCAGATCGAGGGTGGCTCGCCCGAGGCTCATCTGCCGCTCAATCCCGGGCAGAGCAATCCCGCCACGGTACGCGCGGTCAGCGACGTGCAGCTGTTCGCCGTCGAGCATCAGCTGCTCGAGCGCCTGCTCGGCTGGAGCCAGGAGGCGGCCTATCAGGTCAGCAGCCTGGGCGACGGCATGGTCGAGGAGGTGGACGAGGACGACTGGCTGGCGCGACTGCTGGCCACGCCACTGTTCGGCCGCCTGCCGCCGTCGCACCTGCACGCCCTGCTGGCGCGCTTCGAGTACGTCGAGGTGCGGGCCGGCGAGGAGGTGGTGCGCTACGGTGAGCCGGGCGAGCACTTCTATGTGCTCAAGCACGGGCGGGCCCGGGTCAGCCTGCCGGCGGCCTATCGCGAGCAGCCGGCGCTGGTGCTGGAGAGCGGCGACTTCTTCGGCGAGGAGGCCCTGGTCAGCGGCGCGGTGCGCTCGGCCAGCGTGATCATGGAGGAGGACGGCGAGCTGGCGCGCCTGCATCGCGACGACTTCGTCGAGCTGGTGCGGCCGACCCTGATCCCGCGCATCAGCCCGCAGGATCTGCGGCAGCTGGCGCTGCAGGGGCAGCGCAAGCATCTGCTGCTGGACGTGCGCCTGGCCGCGGAATACCGCCTCGGCCATCTGCCGGAGAGCCTCAACCTGCCGGTGGCCAATCTGCGCACCCATGCCGACAGCCTGGATCGCGCGACCTGCTATGTGGTGACCCCGGAGGGCGGCATTCGCAGCGAACTGGCGGTACACCTGCTCAACCAGCTAGGCTTCGATGCCTATCTGCTGGGTGACGAGGCACCGATCGCCGCCTGAATCGAGGAGAGCCCTATCGTCCGGAGTCGTCAACGGAGTCTGCTGCGCCTGCTGCTGGTCGGTGCTCTATGGCTGCTGGGCGACGGCGCGGCGGCGCGCGACTGGGTGGTGGTGGGCACCCACTTCCCGAGGGTCTACGAGCAGAGCGAGGCCGGCGAGTTCGTCGGCCTGGGGCCGGCGATACTGCGCCAGCTGGCCGAGGAGCTGGGCGGCGGGCTGCGTTTTGAACTCCATCCCTGGGCCCGCGCCCAGTTGATGGTCGAGTCGGGACAGGCGGATATCCTGGTCGGCCCCTACCGCACCGCCGAGCGCGAGGCGCGCTTCGCCTTCGCCGCCGCGCCCTTCTACGAGGATCGCATCCTGTTCTACGCACTGCGCGAGCGCAAACTGCACTGGCGAGGCGACTATGCACAGCTGCGCGGCCTGCGCATCGCCGTGGTGCGCGGCTGGGCCTATGGCGAGCGTTTCGAGGCCGAGCGCGAGCAGCTGCAGCCGGTCACGGTGGAGACGGTACGCAATGGCCTGCTGATGCTGCAGGCCGGGCGCATCGACCTGCTCGCCAGCAACCAGCGCAATACCCGCCCGCACCTGCTCGACTTCGACCTGGATGCGCGGGTCGGCGAGTTGCGCCCACTGATCGATGTGCAGCGCGGCTACTTCGCCTTCCCGCGCGATGCGGCCCACGGCGAGCTGCGCCGGCGTTTCGACCGGGCCTTCGCGCGGCTCGTCGAGTCGGGACGGCTGGCGCGGCTGGCGGCGCCGCTCGGGGTCGACCTGCCCTGAGCCGCGGCCGGCTCACTCCACCCGCAGCACCTGCCATGTGCTCGTGCCGGCCCGCACCTCGTCGCCCGGCCCACGGCCGAGCAGCTGCTGGCCGAGCGGCGCGTGCGGGGTGATCAGGGTGACCTCCTCGTCGCCCTGGGCGAGCTTCTGCCCGGCGCCGTCCGGCCCCAGCAACAGCCACTGGCGTTGTCCGTCCTCATTCGTCAGCAGGATCAGCGCGCCGAGCTGGATGCCGCGCTCCTCGTCGTAGGGGCGCAGCTGCAGGGCGCGCCAGGCGGCCAGGGCGCGGCGGATCTGCTCGGCCCGGCGCGACTGCCCCGCGGCCAGGTAGGAGGCCTCCAGGCCGCGGGTGTCGTATTTGTTCTCGGCCTTGCTCTGCTCGTGGGTAGCGGCCTGGCGGGCGGCCTCGGCGGCGGCGCTGAGCAGGGCCAGGTCGTCTGCGAGGCGCTGGCACACCAGTTGTTGCAGGGAAAGCTTGTCCATGGCGGCTGACCGGTAGGGCGGGGCGTGCAGGTTACCCGCGTGCGCCGTTCGCCGCGAGCGCCGCCATGCTCCGCGCCAGCGCCTAGACTGCAAGCGAACGAGGCAAGGTGAACACGATGCGTACTTCCCGCTGCCGCTGGCTGGGATGCCTGCTCGCCCTGTGCTTGGCCCATGGCCTGCACGCCGCGCCCTTGCAGCTGTACACCGAGGAATATCCGCCGATGAACTTCGCCCGCGAGGGGCGTCCGGCGGGGCTGGCCGTCGATCTGGTGCGCGAAATCCTCGCGCGTACCGGGCGCGGTGCGCGGATCAGTCTGGTGCCCTGGGCGCGGGGCTACCAGGCGGCCCAGGTCGATCCCGACAGCGGCCTGTTCGTCACCATGCGCACCGCCGAGCGCGAGCCGCTGTTCCAGTGGGTCGGCCCGGTGATGGTGGTGGTCACTAGCTTCTATGCCCTGCGCGGCTCGGGTATCCGCATCGACAGCCTGGAGGATGCCGCGCGGGCCGGCACCATCGCCGTGCCGCGACAGTGGTACAGCTTTCAGGAGCTCAAGGCGCGCGGCCTGGCCAATGTCTACGGGGTGATAGGACCGCGGCAGATGATGAGCATGCTGCGCCATGGCCGGGTGCAGGTGGCGGTGGCCGACAATGTGACCCTGGAGAGCCTGCTGGCGCTGGGCGGGCTCACGCCGGCGGAGGTCGAGCCGCTGCATGCCTTCATGCGCAGCGAGGCCTATATCGCCTTCTCGCCGAGCACCGACCCGGGGCTGGTGGCCGAGTGGCAGCAGACCCTGGACTCGATGAAGCGCGATGGCAGCTTCGCCCTGATCTACCGGCGCTGGCTGCCGGGCCAGGCGTTGCCGGAGGGTCTGCTGAACGTCCGTGGGCAGTGATCGCCCGGCGGGGCGCCTACACTGCCCCTAGGGGCAGCATGGAGGATGCGCGGTGGGCGAGACTTCGGACTATTCGATCTACCGCAGGGTGGTATCGCAGCTGATGCAGGGGCAGGAGCAGCTGCCCAGCCTGCCGACACTGACCCTGGAGATCCGCCGCGCCCTGAGCGACGGCGGCATGAGCATGGCGCAGCTGTCCCGCCTGATCGGGCGCGACCCGGCGCTGGCGGCGCTGCTGATGAAGCATGCCTCCTGCGCCCTGTACCGGCATCCGACGGCGCCCAAGACCCTGCAGGACGTGCTGATCCTGCTCGGCCTGGGCGAGGTCGACCGCATCACCATGGTGCACAGCATTAAGAGCCTGTTCACCCTGCACAGCCCGGCGCACAAGCGTCTGTTCATGGAGGTGTGGGGGCGCCTGGTGCTCAAGGCCGGCACCTGCGCCATGCTCGCTCGCCTGCTCGGCCATGTCTCGGCGGAGCACGCCCTGCTGGCCTGCCTGCTCAGCGAGGTGGGCACCCTGGCGGTGCTCTCGGCGTTCAAGGACGAGGCGGACATCCCCTCCGGCGAGCTGTACTACAAGCTGTGTCGCGAATACAGCAAGTCGCTGGGCGTGATAGTGCTGAAGAAGTGGGCGGTGGACGACGAGTACATCGGCGTGATCCGCGCCGCCGGCAACTGGGGCCACAGCGAGGGCTGGGACCTGGGGCTGATCGACCTGGTCAACCTGGCCCTGTTCCATGCCATCAAGGAGGGCAACGCTCAGGCCGACCTGCCGATGCTGGTGGAGCTGGCGGCCTACCACAAGCTGCTGCCGCCGCTGAACTTCATCGGCGACAACGGCGAACTGGAACTGGTGATCAACCACCGGGAGGACATCCATGCGATTGCCGAGAGCCTGCGCTGACCGGTTGCTCGGCCTGCGCGTGCTGGCGGTCTGGGTCCTGTGGGCTGGCGTGCCGGGTGTGTGGAGGCGGGGCGGCAACTGCTATGGTTTGTGACCCTAGCCCCGTACGAGAGCCAGCCATGCCCGCACCCTGTGTCCTGATGCCCCTGCCGCGCCGTGATTACGACCCCAGCGAGGCCGCCCTGGCCTGGCGCCTGCTGCGCCGGGCCGGCTACCGGGTGTGCTTCGCCACGCCGGACGGCCAGCCGGCCCTGCCGGACCCGCAGATGCTCAGCGGCGAGGGCCTGGATGCCTGGGGCCTGATCCCCGGACTGCGCCGCCTGCGCCTGCTCGGCCTGCTGCTGCGCGCCCGCGGCGATGCCCGCGCGGCCTGCGCCGAGATGCGCGCCGACCCCGACTATCTGAAGCCCTTGCGTTACCAGGAGTTGCGCGTGGAGGACTTCGCCGGCCTGATGCTGCCCGGCGGCCACTGGGCGCGGGGCATGCGCGAGTATCTGCAGAGCGAGACGCTGCAGGCGCTGGTGGCGGCCTTCTTCGCCGCCGACAAGCCGGTGGCGGCGGTCTGCCATGGTGTGCTGCTGGCGGCGCGCAGCCGGGGCGCGGACGGCCGCTCGGTGCTGCACGGGCGCAAGACCACCGGGCTGACCTGGAAGATGGAGAAGACCGCCTGGGACCTGACCCGCTTTTACGGGCGCTGGTGGGACGGCGATTACTACCGCACCTACTCCGAGGCGGCGGGTGAGCCGGCCGGGCATATGAGCGTGCAGGCCGAGGTGGGCCGGGCGCTGGCCAGCCCGGACGACTTCCTCGATGTACCGCAGGACGCCCCCGACTTCTGGCGCAAGACCAGCGGCCTGTACCGCGACACGCCGGACGACAGCCGCCCGGCCTGGGTGGTGTGCGACGGCCACTATGTGTCCGGGCGCTGGCCGGGCGACATGCACGAACTGATGCGGCGCTTTATCGAGCTGTTGCCGGCCGTTTCCTGAGCGACTCGGTGCTCGCCAAACGTCCGGCTGCCCTCACCCCAGCCCTCTCCCGGAGGGAGAGGGTGCTAGAGCGGTGCGGGCTGGGTCTCCCCTCTCCCCGGGGAGAGGAGAGGGTACGGAGCCTCAGACGTATTCCGCCGCCGCGTGCGCCGAGGCCCAGGCCCACTGGAAGTTGAAGCCGCCCAGGTGGCCGCTGACGTCGAGCACCTCGCCGATGAAGTACAGCCCCGGCGATTTCTGCGACTCCATGGTCTTGGACGACACCTCGCGGGTGTCGATGCCGCCCAGGGTCACCTCGGCGGTGCGGTAGCCCTCGGTGCCGGCCGGCACCAGGGTCCAGGCCGACAGCCGGGTCGCCACCGCCTCCAGTTCCGCCGGGCTGTACTGCTTGAGCGGCTTGCTGACGAACCACTGCTCGGCCAGCAGGCTGGCCATCTTCTTGGTGAACAGCTCGGCGAGCAGGGTCTTCAGCTCGGTATTCGGCCGTTCGCGCTGCTGGGTGGCCAGCCATTCAGGCAGGTCGAGGTGCGGCAGCAGGTCGATCTCGATGGCGTCGCCCGGCTGCCAGTAGGAGGAGATCTGCAGAATCGCCGGGCCGGAGAGGCCGCGGTGGGTGAACAGGATGTTTTCCTTGAAGCTCTGGCCGTTGCAGCTGACCACGCAGTCCTCCACCGAGGTGCCGGACAGTTCCGTGCACAGCGCCTTGAGCTGCGGCTCGGTGATGGTGAAGGGCACCAGGCCGGCGCGGGTCGGCAGCACGCTGTGGCCGAACTGCCGGGCCACCTGGTAGCCGAAGCCGCTGGCGCCGAGGGTGGGGATGGACAGGCCGCCGGTGGCGATCACCAGCGACTGGCAGGCGAACTCGCCGGCGCTGGTCGTCAGGCGGTAGCCGACCTCGCTCTTGGCGATGGTCTCGACAGCGGTGTCCAGGCGCAGGTCGACGCCATGCGCGTCGCACTCGGCCAGCAGCATGTTGAGGATGTCGCTGGCCTTGCGGTCGCAGAACAGCTGGCCGAGCTTCTTCTCGTGGTAGGGCACGTCGTGCCTGACCACCAGCTCGACGAAGTCCCACTGGCTGTAGCGGGCCAGGGCCGACTTGCAGAAGTGCGGGTTGGCCGAGAGGAAGTTGCCCGGCTCGCAGTACATGTTGGTGAAGTTGCAGCGCCCGCCGCCGGACATGAGGATCTTCTTGCCCGGCTTGTTGGCATGGTCCAGCAGCAGCACGCCACGACCGCGGGCGGCGGCCTTGGCCGCGCACATCAGGCCGGCGGCGCCGGCGCCGATGACGATGACCGGGAAGAAGGACAAGGGCGAAACCTCGGTAGGGGGCGGAAGGCGCGCATTCTAGCGGAAAGCGCCGGCGGGCCTGAGGACAGTCGTCGTGTCGCCACGGCCTAGCAGTAGGATGGGGGGAGGCGCTTTGCGCCGATACCCATCGCGGGAGCGGGCGATGGGTATCGCTGCGCTCAACCCATCCTACGTGGCTGCGCGTCGAGGGGCGGGCGAGTCTCCCCTCTCCCTCAGGGAGAGGGGCCGGGGGTGAGGGGGCCAAGGACTGCACGGCATTTCCCTCACCTCAAGGGGAGAGGGGGCTGCCCTACGCGGTCTTGGCCTCGGCCCGCTCCGGTTGCTTCTGCAGGTGCGCCACCAGGGTGCGCAGCGGCGCCAGCTGGCGGCAGATCAGGCCGAGCTGCACCTGCACCAGGCGGTGGCCCTCGTCCATCTCCTCCGGCAGCTGCTCCAGCTCCTCGGCCAGGCTCTGGTCGGCGTCGTCGTACACCGCCACCGGGGTGCCGGTCTGCAGGCCGCTGGCGATGGCGTCGAGGCTCTGGCTGATATGCGCCACGGCGCGCTCGTGCAGGGCGTCGCTGGCATCGTCGGCCAGGCTGGCGCGATGCGCGCCGAGGGCCGAGAGGTAGCTGAGCAAGGTGTGCGACAGCACCAGGAAGCGGAAGCCGGTCTCGGCGTCCTTCCTGAAGTGGCCGGGCTCCAGCAGCATGTTGGACAGGGTGGTCGACAGCGCCGCGTCGGCGTTGTGCGCGTTGCGCCGGGCCAGGCGGTAGCTGAGGTCGTCGCGCGCGCCGGACTCGTACTGCTGCATGATCTGCAGCAGGTAGCGGCTGTTGCTGCTGAGGGTGTTGGCCAGCACCCGATTGAGCTTGCGCCCCTGCCAGTCGGGCAGGATGAGGAACACCGCCAGGCCGGCGATCAGCGTGCCCAGCACGGTATCCACCAGGCGCGGCCAGAGCAGGGTGTAGGCGTCGCTGATCTGGTTGAAGCAGAGCACCACCACCAGGGTCATGGCGCTGGTGGCCAGGGTGTAGCGGTCGACCCGGTTGGTGAAGAACAGCACCCCGGCGGCCACGGCGAACAGCGACTGCAGCAGCGGGTCGGGGAACAGGCGGATCAGCGCCCAGCCCAGCACCAGGCCGATCAGCGTGCCGCCGACCCGCTGCACCAGGCGCAGGCGGGTGGCGCCGTAGCTGGGGCGGCAGACGAACAGGGTGGTCAGCAGAATCCAGTAGCCCTGCTGCGGGTGGATCCAGTGCAGCAGGCCGTAGCCGGCGAGCAGCGCCAGGGCCAGGCGCAGGGCGTGGCGGAACACCAGGCTGGTCGGGCTGAAATGCTGGCGCAGGCGCTCGCCGGCGTCCTTCAGGCTCTGCGGCGAGCGGTCCAGCAGGGCGCTGTCCTGTTCCTCGGCCAGGGCGTCGGGGTTGCTGGCGCTGGTCAGCTTGCGTTCCAGGGTGGCGAGGTTGCCGGCCAGGCCGCCGAGCGCGCGCAGCAGGCGGCGCCAGGCCGGGTTGTTCTGCTCGCGCAGATGAGCCATGGAGGCCTCCAGGTCGGCCATGGCCTGGCTGTTGTCGTTGTAGTCGAACGGCTGGCGCAGGCGGATGGCCCGGCCCAGGGCCTGGCAGGCCTTGCCCTGCTGGCTGATCAGGCGGCCGCAGCGGAACATCACGTCGCTGTGGAAGAAGGCCTCGGCCAGGGCGTTGTAGGGGTAGTGCGAGGAGCTGGCGCGTTCGTGGATGTCCTGGGCGATGAAGTACAGCTTGAGGTAGCGGTTGGTCTTCTGCCCGCCGCGCTTGCGGCTCATGCGGTTGAGGATGACGTCCTTGGCCAGGTTCAGCGCCGTGACCACCCGGCCGTTCTGCCGCGCCAGCTCCAGGCGCCGGGCCTCGATGTCGAGCTTGCGCACCGGCTCGAACAACGAGGCCTTCAGGCGCAGGTAGGCGCCCAGCTCGTCGAACACCCGTGCCAGCGCCTGCTGCACCGGCTGCTGGCTGAACAGCAGGCTCCACAGGATGCCGAGCAGGCCGTACCAGGCGGCGCCGCCGATCAGCAGCAGCGGCTCCTGCCAGAAGCCACCGGCCAGGCCGGCGCGGTGCTCCAGGCCGATGGCGGTGTAGATGGCCAGGATCAGGGTGGCCTGGGCCACGGCCGCGTAGCGCTCGCCGATGCCGCCGAGCAGGGTCATGGCGAAGGCCGCGAACGCCAGGCCGGCGCCGAACAGCCAGGGGTAGGGGAACAGCAGCTGCACCGCCGCGGCGGTGGCGGCGAAGCAGGCCAGGGTCACCAGCAGCGCCTGGCTGCGCCCGCGCCAGTGGTCGTCGCTCTCGGCCAGGGCACTGGCGATGCAGCCGAGGAACAGCGGGATGACGAAGGCGATGCGGTCGAGATACCAGCACAGCGCCATGGCCCCGGCCAGGGCGATGAACACCCGCACGCCGTAGGTGAATTTCTCGCGCGCCCACAGCTGGCGCAGTGTGTGTTGCAGCGATGAAGGCATGGACCCGCCGGGCGGAAAGGATAGGTTTGCCGAAGAAGACGGCAGCGCCTGTATTCAGGGCACCATTTTATTGACCTTTCGCCCAGAGGATAGCCATGTGGCTTATCCCCCTCTCCCTTTGGGAGAGGGTTGGGGTGAGGGTTTTTCAGGCCGCTCCGGGTCACCTGTGGCACCTTCACCCTACGCGGGCCGCCCCGGCCCTTCTGGACTCGCCACGCCCCTGTGGCTCGGCCTGCGGCCAGCTGGCGCTGCCCAAATCGGCTGTCCTGCCGATTTGTCCAGGGGGAGGGGGGAGGCTTCAGTGGGGGGCTGCGGCCATCCACCCTACGCCAATAACGTTGCGGCCATGAAAAAACGGGCCCGCAGGCCCGTTTCGTTCAACCAGCGCTGGGGTCAGTCCTCGCCGTCGTCATCCTCGCCGCCGTCGACATTCATGCCCAGTTCCTTGATCTTGCGGGTCAGGGTGTTGCGGCCCCAGCCCAGCAGCACGGCGGCATCGCGGCGGCGGCCGGCGGTGTGCTTGAGCGCGGTCTCGATCATGATCCGCTCGAAGGCCGGCACGGCGCTGTCGAGCAGGTTGGACTGGCCGCGGCCGAGGGCCTGGTCGGCCCACTGGCGCAGGCCCTGCTCCCAGTTGGTGGCCGGGGCGTTCTCCTGCGGCTGGGTGAGCAGCTCCGGCGGCAGGTCGTCGGTGTGCACTTCGCGGCCGGAGGCCATCACGGTGATCCAGCGGCAGGTGTTCTCCAGCTGGCGCACGTTACCCGGCCAGGGCAGGTGTTTGAGGTAGTCCTCGGTCTCGCTCTTGAGCAGCTTGGGCTCGACCGCCAGTTCCTGGGCGGCGCGGCCGAGGAAGTGGCGGGCCAGGGTGGGAATGTCCTCGCGGCGGTCGGCCAGGCGCGGAATATGGATGCGGATGACGTTGAGGCGGTGGAACAGGTCCTCGCGGAACTTGCCGGCCTGCACCAGGGATTCGAGGTTCTGGTGAGTGGCGGCAATGATGCGCACGTCGACCTTGACCGGGGTGTGGCCGCCGACCCGGTAGAACTCGCCGTCGGCCAGCACGCGCAGCAACCTGGTTTGCGTATCGGCCGGCATATCGCCGATCTCGTCGAGGAACAGGGTGCCGCCGTCGGCCTGCTCGAAGCGGCCGCGGCGC
Organism: Pseudomonas sp. CAU 1711; assembly: GCF_039888625.1. NCBI lineage: Bacteria > Pseudomonadati > Pseudomonadota > Gammaproteobacteria > Pseudomonadales > Pseudomonadaceae > Pseudomonas > Pseudomonas sp. CAU 1711. The sequence goes on along the minus strand of NZ_JBDQQT010000005.1, from coordinate 39,171 downwards.
TGGTTGGCCGCGCCGGTGAAGGCGCCTTTCTCGTGGCCGAACAGCTCGGACTCCATCAGGTCTTTCGGAATCGCCGCCATGTTCAGCGCGATGAAGGGCGCGGCCGCACGCGGGCTGTGGCGGTGCAGGGCATGGGCGACCAATTCTTTACCGGTGCCCGACTCGCCGTTGATCAGCACGGTGATGTTGGAGTGGGACAGGCGGCCGATGGCGCGGAACACCTCCTGCATCGCCGGCGCCTCGCCGATGATCTCCGGGGTGCGGGAGAGCGCGGCCGGCGCCTCCAGGCCCTGCTGCTCCTGGGCATGCTGGTTGGCGCGCTTGACCAGCGACACCGCCTCGTCGACGTCGAACGGCTTGGGCAGGTACTCGAAGGCGCCGCCCTGGTAGCTGGCCACCGCGCTGTCCAGGTCGGAGTGGGCGGTCATGATAATCACCGGCAGGCGCGGGTGCATGTCGCGAATCCGCGCCAGCAGGTCGAGGCCGCTGGCACCGGGCATGCGAATGTCGGAGATGATCACGTCCGGTTGCTGGCGGCTCAGCTTGCTCAGCACGCCGTCGGCGCTGTCGAAACTCTGGGTGGTCATGCCCTCCTGCTGCAGGGCCTTCTCCAGGACCCAGCGGATGGAGCGGTCGTCGTCGACTATCCAGACGGTTTCACTGCGGCTCATGACTGTGTGGCTCCTTGGTCCAGGGGCAGGAAGATCGAGAACACGGTGTGGCCGGGGTGGCTCTCGCATTCGATCAGGCCCTGATGCTGGCTGATGATGTTCTGGGTGATGGCCAGGCCCAGGCCGGTGCCGTCCGGGCGGCCGCTGACCATGGGGTAGAAGATGGTTTCCTGCAGCTCCGGCGGAATGCCGGGGCCGTTGTCGATGATCTCCATCTTCACCACCAGGCGGTGGCGGGTGTGGCCGATGGTGAACTGGCGCAGGGTGCGGGTGCGCAGGCTGATGCGGCCCAGGCGCAGGTCGCTCTGCGCAGATAGCGCCTGCAGGGCGTTGCGCACTATGTTGAGCACGGCCTGGATCAGCTGTTCGCGGTCGATCAGCAGGTCGGGAATGCTCGGGTCGTAGTCGCGCACCAGGGTGATGCTGCCCTGGGCCTCGGCCTCGATCAGGCTGCCGACCCGCTCCAGCACCTCGTGGATATTGGTCATGGCCAGGCTCGGCAGCTTGTTCGAGCCGAGCATACGGTCGACCAGGTTACGCAGCCGATCCGCCTCCTCGATGATCACATTGGTGTAGTCGCGCAGGCCCTCTTCCGGCAGCTCGCGGGCCAGCAGCTGGGCCGCGCCGCGGATGCCGCCGAGCGGATTCTTGATCTCGTGGGCCAGGCCGCGCACCAGCAGCTTGGTGGTCTCCTGCTTGGACAGCTGCGCTTCCTCCTTGGTGATGCGCAGCAGGCGGTCGCGCGGGTGCACTTCCAGCAGCAGCAGGGTCTGGCCGCGGTTGAGGATGGGCGTCACCGCATAGTCGACGGTGAGGGTCTGGCCGGCCAGCGAGGTGAGCATGGCCTCGCGCTTGGTGAAGGGGTGGGCCTGGGCCACCGCCTGGCGCAGCGAGGCGAGCGCCTCGGGCGATTCGGTGAACAGCTCGCTGATGAACTGGCCGTGGCTGCGCTGGCCGCTGACCGCCAGCAGCATCTCGGCGGCCGGGTTCATGTACTCCAGGCGCAGCTCGGCGTTGAGCAGGATGGTCGCGGTGGTCAGGTTGTCCAGCAGGAGGCGGTGCAGGGCGTCGTTGATCATGGCAGGGTCCTGGCAATGACCGGGAAAATGCAAGAAGCAAACCAAGGCCCCGAAAAAACGCGGGCACGGGGTCGAAGCCGCCTTTCGGCGCAGTCGGCCGGGCGATGTGTGAACCAAAACGGGGAGCGAATAGAAATCGGTGCAGGCATATGCACCATATTAGTGCATATGCCTGCCGATCAGATGAAGGGGATCAGCGGGATGTCCTTCGGCGGGTCCTTCGGCTTGTCCTCAATGGGGCATTCCGGGCGCACGCCCCAGTCCTTCTTCTTGCAGGGATTGGTTCTGCGCTTCTCGGCCAGGGAGATGCGCTTCAGATGGAAAGGCTGGGCCGGGGTGCGTTCGACGATGCGGCCCTGGGCGTCGAGAATTTCCACCGAGATCTGGTGGGTGCCGCGGTCGAGGTTCTTCAAGGGGAACACCGGGCTGCGGTCGGCCTGGCCCTGGGGTTGACCGTCCAGGATGAGGCGGTAGCCATGCCCGGGGTGCAGGCCCGGCTCACTGTCGGCGGTGACGATCAGGTCGCCGCTAGCCTCGCGCACCACGGAGTCGGGTGTCGGGGTGAGGATGCGCAGGATCTGGTAGCTGGGTTCGGGCGGCTGCTTGGCCGGGGGAGGCGCAGTCGGTAGGGCTTTATTGGCCGGCATGGCGTTGGAGGGGGCCAGCTCGATGCGGCTGGCGCTGCCGGAAGGCGGCTGGTCAGTGAAGACCCGGTTGCCGTCGGCATCTATGTAGGTATAGACGCCGGCATTGGCCGTGAGGCTAAGCAGGGCGAAAACTAGGGCGGGCAGCAGAGGGCGCATGGCGATTCTGGTATCAGGGAGCGGAGTTGGTCCGGGCGGGGCTGTTGACGCTGACGCGCTGCACGGTGAAGGTCAGGCTGGCGCTCTGCTGTATCTGGCGCTCGCCGCTCAGCACCTCCACCGCCAGGCTGTGCTCGCCGCGGTCGATGTTGACCAGCTGCAGGCGCGGCACATTGGTGCGCTGGCCATAGGGCTGGCCATCCAGCAGCAGGCGCAGGCTGTGGCCGGGGCTCAGGCGTGGTTCGATCAGCACGCCGACGCTGAAGGTACCGTTGTTGGCCCGCAGCGCCTCGTCGGAGGGGATGTCGGTCAGCTCCAGGGTCCGGTAGGGCGGCTGGTTGGCCTCGGTCTTGCTCTCGGCTTCGGCGGGCTGCTCGACGGGCGGCAGGGGCTGAGCTTTCACCGTGTTGGTCGGCTGGAGTTCGACGCTTTCCGCCGCCTGGCCTTCCGGGGGCTGGTTGGTGAATACGGTGTTGCCGTTGGCGTCGGTGTACTTGTAGATCTGTGCGCTGGCCGGCAAGGCCAGGGCGCAGAGCAGGCAGGCAGTGAGCAGGCGCATCGCAGGGCTCCCGAGTGATCCTCGCACAAGGGTTGCATCGCTCCGCGTGCCTGGCAAGTTCGCGGCGCCATCGGCGTGGCCTGGTGCACCAAATCGGCTCCGTCAGCGGGGGCTGGCCAGGCACTCCAGCAGGGCGTCGTGCCAGTTCGGCAGGCTGATCCGCCAGTCGCGCCGCAGACGTGAGCAGTCCAGGCGCGAATTGAGCGGGCGCTGTGCCGGGGTCGGGTAGGCGCTCGACGGAATCGGCACAACGCGCGCACAGGACTTGCCTCGTGCATGCAGCTGCGCGGCGATGGCCTCGGCGAAGCCGAACCAGGAGGTCTGTCCCTGGCCGCTGAGATGATAGATGCCCCAGGGGCCCGCGTGACCATCGCGCCAGTGGCGGATCAGCTCGGCCGTGGCGCGGGCAATGCTGCCGGCCCAGGTCGGCGCGCCGATCTGGTCGGCCACCACGCGCAGTTCCTCGCGCTCCTGCAGCAGGCGCTGCATGGTCAACAGGAAGTTCCTGCCATGCAGCGAATAGACCCAGCTGGTGCGCAGTATCAGATGCGCGCCGCCGACCGCGCGGATGGCCTGCTCGCCGGCCAGCTTGCTGCGCCCATAGACGCCCAGCGGTGCGGTCGGGTCGTCTTCGCGATAGGGCGAGTCCTTGCGGCCGTCGAACACATAGTCGGTGGAGTAGTGGATCAGCGGTACGCCCAGCTCAGCCGCCTCTTCGGCCAGCACGCCAGGCGCCGTGGCGTTGATCGCGAAGACCAGTTCCGGCGCGCTCTCGGCCTGGTCAACGGCGGTATACGCAGCCGGGTTGATGATCAACTCGGGGCGCAGCGCGCGAACCGCTTGCCGAATGCCCTCGGGCGCGTTCAGGTCCAGCTGTTGGCGATCCGGCAGCAGCAGCTCGTGCTCCTTGCCCAGGGCCAGCTGCAGCTCGCGGCTGACCTGGCCGTGGCGCCCGACGATCAGGACTCTCATGGGAACAGCTCGGCGTCGTTCAGGGCCAGGCCGGCAAGGTCCTTGGCCGACAGCAGCGGGGTGCCGTCGAACTGCCAGTCGATGGCCAGTGTCGGGTCGTCCCAGCGGATGCAGCGCTCAAAGGTAGGAGCGTAATAATCGGTGGTCTTATAGAGCACTTCGGCCTGTTCGCTGAGGGTCAAGAAGCCGTGGGCGAAGCCCTCGGGCACCCAAAGCTGGCGTTTGTTCTCGGCGGACAGGCGTACCGCCACCCACTGGCCGAAGGTCGGCGAACGCCTTCTGATATCCACCGTCACATCGAGAATCTCGCCAAGGCTGACGCGCACGAGCTTCCCCTGGGGCTGCCTGACTTGATAGTGCAAACCGCGCAACACGCCACGCTGCGAGCGCGAGTGGTTGTCCTGGACGAACTGGCGCTGCAGGCCGGTGGCCTCGGCGAAGGTGCGGGCGTTGAAACTCTCGAAGAAGAAGCCGCGCTCGTCGCCGAACACCCTGGGTTCGAGGATCAGAACCTCGGGTATGGTGGTGGCGATGGCTTTCATGTCGACTCCCCGGCGAGGCGGTAGAGATATTGGCCGTAACCCGTCTTGCCGAAGGCCTTGGCCTGCTCCAGCAGGCGTTCGCGGTCGATCCAGCCCTGCTGGTGGGCGATCTCCTCCAGGCAGGCGACCTTCAGGCCCTGACGGTATTCGATGGTCTGCACGTACTGCGAGGCCTCCAGCAGGCTGTCGTGGGTGCCGGTATCGAGCCAGGCGAAGCCGCGGCCGAAGCGTTCCACGCGCAGGTCGCCGCGCTGCAGATAGGCGTTGTTGATGTCGGTGATCTCCAGTTCGCCACGTGGCGAGGGTTTGATCGTCTTGGCGATCTCGATCACGTCGTTGTCGTAGAAGTACAGGCCGGTGACCGCATAGCTGGACTTCGGCCGCACGGGCTTTTCCTCGATGGAGATGGCCTTGCCTTGGTCGTCGAACTCGACCACGCCGAAGCGTTCCGGATCGCGTACCCAGTAGCCGAATATGGTGGCCCCTGCGACCTCGGCCGCCGCCTTGAGCAGCTTCTCGGTGAAGTGCTGGCCGTGGAAGATGTTGTCGCCGAGGATCAGGCACACCGAGTCGTCGCCGATGAACTCTTCGCCGATCAGGAAGGCCTGGGCCAGGCCGTCCGGCGAAGGTTGCTCGGCATAGCTGAAGCGCACGCCGAACTGGCTGCCGTCGCCGAGCATCTTCTCGAACTGCGGCAGGTCGTGGGGTGTGGAGATGATCAGGATGTCGCGGATGCCGGCCAGCATCAGCACCGAGATCGGGTAGTAGACCATCGGCTTGTCGTAGATCGGCAGCAGTTGTTTCGACACGCCCAGGGTGATCGGGTGCAGGCGGGTGCCGGAACCGCCGGCCAGTACTATTCCCTTCATGCGGAGGCTCCCAGGCGTTCGCGTTGATAGCTGCCGTCCTGCACATGGCGGCACCACTCTAGGTTGTCCAGATACCACTGCACCGTCTTGCGCAGGCCGCTGGCGAAGGTTTCCTGCGGCACCCAACCCAATTCGCGCTGGATCTTGCCGGCGTCTATGGCATAGCGCCGGTCGTGGCCGGGGCGGTCCTTGACGAAGGTGATCAGGTCCTCGTAGCGCGCCACCCCGGACGGCTTGTGCGGCGCCAGCTCTTCCAGCAGGGCGCAGATGGCGCGCACCACCTCGATGTTCTTCTGCTCGTTGTGACCGCCGATGTTGTAGGTCTCGCCGACCCTGCCCTCGCTCACCACCTTGAGCAGGGCGCGGGCGTGGTCCTCGACGAACAGCCAGTCGCGTACCTGCGAACCGTCGCCGTAGACGGGCAGCGGCTTGCCTTCCAGGGCGTTGAGGATCACCAGTGGAATCAGCTTCTCGGGGAAATGGTAGGGGCCGTAGTTGTTCGAGCAGTTGGTGATCAGCACCGGCAGGCTGTAGGTGCGCTGCCAGGCGCGTACCAGGTGGTCGGAGGCCGCCTTGCTCGCCGAATAGGGCGAGCTGGGCGCATAGGCTGTGGTCTCGGTGAACAGGTCGTCCGCATCGTGCAGGTCGCCGTACACCTCGTCGGTGGAAATATGGTGGAAGCGGAAAGCGCCCTTGCGCTCCTCAGGCAGCGTCGACCAGTAGGCCCGGGTGGACTCCAGCAGGGCATAGGTGCCGACTATGTTGGTCTGGATAAAGGCTGCGGGACCATCGATGGATCGGTCCACGTGCGACTCGGCGGCCAGATGCATGATGGCGTCGGGTTGAAACGTCGCGAGGGTGCGACTGACTGCCTGGCTGTCGGCGATATCGGCCTGGAGGAACTGATAGTTCGGGTGGCCTTCGATACAGGCTAGAGACTCCAGGTTGCCGGCATAGGTGAGCTTGTCGAGATTGAGCACGCTGTGCTCGGTGTGCCGCAGAATATGGCGGACAAGTGCCGAGCCTATGAAGCCTGCTCCACCGGTTACCAGAATGCGCATGCAGGGCCTGCTGTGTCGGATTTAATTCTGAAGGTAACCAGCTTGTCCGGCGCAACTGCGCTTTGCAAGAGAGCCACCTTGCTCTCCTGCTACAGGCGAGATGCAAGTGTCGAAGCATTGCTGGCCGGCTTGCAAAGGGCTAACGCGAAAGTCACGCGGTAGGTTGCTGAAACAGGCTGAGCAAAGTGGTAAGCAAAAACGAAAAAGGCCCGCATTGCTGCGAGCCTAAGTCTTTGATCTAGATGGTGCCGGCACCAGGAATCGAACCCGGGACCTACTGATTACAAGTCAGTTGCTCTACCAGCTGAGCTATACCGGCGAAGGGGCCGCCATTATAGCCATTGCTTCGACCCTGTAAACCGAGCCGCGCGATTCCGTTGTGCGCGCGGTTCAGCTTTCCGCCGAGCCGGGGCGGACCAGCATGCTGGTGCGGTTGCGGCCCTGGTTCTTCGAGCAGTACAGGCCCTGGTCGGCCAGTTGGATCAGCAGCTGGCAGGACTCGCTCTGCTTGGGCACCAGGGTGGCGCCGCCGACGCTGAGGGTGATGAAGGAGCCGCGAGTCGGGTAGTTGTGCGGGATATGGCGGATTTCCACGGCCTCGCGGATTTTCTCCGCCACCGCCTTGGCGCCGGCCGCCTCGGTGCCGGGCAGGACCACGACGAATTCGTCGCCGCCATAGCGTGCGGCCAGGTCGGCGGGGCGCGCGGCGTTGTCGCGTAGGATGCAGGCCAGCAGGCGCAACAGTTCGTCGCCCTCTAGGTGGCCGAGATCGTCGTTGTAGCCCTTGAAGTAGTCGATATCGATCAGCAGCAGGGAGATGGGCGTGCGCTCGCGCTGGGCGCGCAGCCATTCCATGCCCAGGTAGTCGTCGAAGTGGCGCCGGTTGGACAGGCCGGTGAGGCCGTCCGAGTTCATCATCCGCTGCAGCACCAGGTTGGTGTCGAGCAGGCGCTGCTGGCTCTCGCGCAGGGCGCGGTAGGCCTCGTCGCGCTGGATCAGGGTCTGGTAGGAGCGCGAGTGGTAGCGCACCCGGGCGATCAGCTCGATGGCGTCCGGCAGCTTGACCAGGTAGTCGTTGGCCCCGGCGGCGAAGGCGGCGCTCTTCACCTTGGGGTCCTCCTTGGTGGACAGCACGATGATCGGGATATCGCGGGTCGCCGGGTGCGCGCGGTAGTCGCTTACCAGGGTCAGGCCGTCGACGCCCGGCATCACCAGGTCCTGGAGTATCACCGTCGGCTTGATCTGGATCGCCTGTTCGATGGCCTGCTGCGGGTTGGCGCAGAAGTGGAAGTCGATGTTGTCCTGCTCGGCCAGATCGCGGCGCACCGCCTCGCCGACCATGGCCTGGTCGTCGACCAGCAGAACCATGACGGCGTTCTCGTCGACTGTCACCAGGGGGCTTTTCTCGTCCTTTTCGCTCATGCTGGCCTCGCCTGCACTCAGACCAATAGTTCCCGCAAACGTGACGCGATGGCGTCCAGCGGGCGGATTTCGCTGGCCGCGCCCAATGCCGCGGCCGCCTTGGGCATGCCGTAGACCGCACTGCTCTGCTGGTCCTGGGCGATGGTGGGAAAACCGCGCTCGCGCAACTGCTTGAGCCCGCGGGCGCCGTCGCTGCCCATGCCGGTCAGCAGCACGCCCACCGCGTCGCCACGCCAGTGGCGGGCCACGCTGTCGAAGAACACATCGATCGAGGGCTTATGTACAGCGTAGTCGTCGGGGCCGCTGTCGTAGCCGAGCAGGCCGTCGCGGCGCAGGCGCAGGTGCTGCTCGCTGCCGGCCAGCAGCACGGTACCGGCCTGCGGTGCCTCGCCGTCGCGGGCCACCCGCACCGGCACGCCGGACTCCTGGGTCAGCCAGTCGGCCATGCCGGCGGCGAACACGGCGTCGACGTGCTGCACCAGCACCAGCGCGGCCGGGAAGTTCGGGGTCAGGCCCTTGAGCAGCACGGCCAGGGCCGCCGGGCCGCCGGCCGAGGCGCCGACCGCGACCAGGCGCCGGTTCGCCGCGGGCGGCGGTGGGGGCGGTGGCGGGGGCGGCTCGGCATCGCGGCGGTCGAGCAGCAGGCCGAGGTTGTGGATCTTGCGCAGCAGCGGCGCCGCCGCCTGGGCCGGGTCGGCGCCGCCCAGCGCCGGGGTGTCGACCACGTCCAGGGCGCCGTGGCCCATGGCCTCGAACACCAGGCGCATATTGCGTTCGCTGTCGGTGGTGACCAGGAGGATGGCGCAGGGGCTCTGCGCCATGATCCGCCGGGTCGCCTCGACGCCATCCATGACCGGCATCAGCAGGTCCATCAGCAACAGGTCGGGCGTCTGTTCGGCGCAGCGCCGCAGCGCCTCGGCGCCATCGCCGGCGACCCACAGCAGTTGGTGTTCGGGGGCCTGCGCCAGGGCCCGGCGCAGCGCTTCCACCGCCAGCGGCATGTCGTTGACTATGGCGATTCTCACAGCGGCCCCCCGATCAGCTCGGCCACGGCCTCCAGCAGGGTCTCGTCGTGGAAGCTGGCCTTGGTCAGGTAGTAGTCGGCGCCGGCCTCCAGGCCGCGGCGGCGATCCTCCTCGCGGTCCTTGTAGGACACCACCATGACCGGCAGCGACTGCAGGCGATGGTCGCGGCGCAGCAGGGTGACCAGCTCGATGCCGTCCATGCGCGGCATGTCGATGTCGGTGATCAGCAGGTCGAAGTGCTCGGCGCGCAGGGCGTTCCAGCCGTCCATGCCGTCCACCGCCAGCGCCACCTCGTAACCCCGGCCGGCGAGCAGCTTGCGCTGCAGTTCGCGCACGGTCAGCGAGTCGTCCACCACCAGCACCCGCTTGCGCGTCGCGCTGGCATCGCCGCTGCGGGCGATGCGCTCCAGGCGGCCGCTGCCGAGCAGCTTGTCCAGCGAGTGCTGCAGGTCTTCGAGGTCGAGAATCAGCACCGGCGTGCCGTCGTCCAGCAGGGCGCCGGCACTGACGCTCTGCACCTTGCCCAGGCGCGGGTCGAGCGGCATGACCACCAGGCTGTGCTCGCCGAGGATGCGCTCCACGGCGATGCCGTAGAGGGTCTCGCGGGCGCTGACCAGCACCAGCGGGATGCGCTCCTCCGCGCTGTCGCCGGCGGGGCGCTGGAGCAACTGGCTGGCGGCCACCAGGCCGACCGGACGTTCGTCCAGGGTGAAGTGCTGGCGCCCCTCCAGCTGGACTATGGCCTGCGGTTCCAGGCGCAGGGTGCGCTCGATGTGGGCGAGGGGGAAGGCGTAGGCCTCGCCGCCGATCTGCACCACCAGGCTGCGCACCACCGAGAGGGTCAGCGGCACCTCGATGAGGAAGCGCGAGCCCCGCCCGCGCTGTTGCTGCAGTTCGACGCCGCCGCGCAGCTGGCGCAGGTCGTGCTGCACGGCGTCGAGGCCGACGCCGCGGCCGGACACGGCGGTGACCTGCTCGCGCAGGCTGAAGCCGGGCAGGAACAGGAAGCTCAGCAGCTCCTCCTCGCTCAGCCGCTCGGCGGTCTCGGCGCTGGCCAGGCCGCGCTGGAGCACCGCGGCGCGCAGGCGCTGTAGGTCGACTCCGGCGCCGTCGTCGCGCACTTCCAGCAGCAGCTGGCCGGCCTGCTGGTGCGCGCGAATGCCGATCAGGCCCTCGCTCGCCTTGCCCGCCGCGCGGCGTGCCTCGGGCGTCTCGATGCCGTGGTCGAGGGCGTTGCGCAGCAGGTGGCCGAGGGGCGCCTCCAGGCGCTCCAGCACGTCGCGGTCGACCTGGGTCTTGTCGCCTTCGATCTGCAGGCGCACCTGCTTGCCCAGGCTGCGGGCCAGGTCGCGGAGCATGCGTGCCTGGCCGCCGAGTATGTCCGCCAGCGGGCGCATGCGGCAGGCCAGGGCGTTGTCGTACAGGCGCCGGGCGCGCTGCCCGGCCTGCCAGGCGAACTCGTCCAGCTCGCCGCCGTGGCGTTCCAGCAGTTGCTGGCACTCGCCGAGCCGGCGGCGAATATCGCTCAGCGCCGCCGGGTCCGCCGTCGCGCCGCCGCGCAAGCCTTCCTCGAAGCTCTCCAGGGCGCGCCCGACCTGGGCCTGCAGGCGCCGGCCGCGCTGCAGCGAGGCGAGCAGAGGTTGCAGGCGCTGGGCCTCGACCAGGGCCTTGCTGGACAGGTCGAGCAGGTGGTCGAGGCGCTGGGCGGTGACCCGCAGCACGCGCTCGTCGCCGTCCTGAGCGACAGGGCGTGCGGGCTCGGGGGGTGGCTGGGCATGCTCGACGGGCACCGGTTCCGGTTTAGTCTCCGGCTCCGGCTCCGGCTCCGGCTCCGGCTCCGGCTCCGGTGCGGCGGCGCTCGGCGCCTGGGGCTCGTCCGTGGCGCGTCCTTGCAGGCGGGCGAGCATCCGTTCGACATCCGCCTCGCCGACGCTGGCCGGTGCGCTGGCGATGCGCAGCAGCAGGTCGCTGCCCTGCAGCAGCGCATCGATCTGCTGCGGGCCCAGGTGCAGGCGGCCTTCCTGGGCGGCCACCAGCAGCTCCTCCATCTGGTGCGCCACCAGCACCCCCTGTTCGACCCCGACTATGCGCGCCGCGCCCTTGAGCGAGTGGGCGGCGCGCATGCAGGCTTCCAGCTGCGCGGCCTGGGTCGGCTCCTGCTCCAGCTGCAGCAGGCCCTCGCCGAGCACCCGGGTCTGCGCCTCGGCTTCCTGGCGGAACAGCTCCAGCAACGAGGCATCGCGCATCTCGTCGGGCGTCATGCCAGGCTCCTCAGCAGGCTCTGCAGCAGTTGTTCCTCGTCCAGCAGGCGCAGGCTGCGGCCCTGCCACTGCAGCACGCCGCGGCTGCACTTGGCCGGGTCCAGGCGATTGTCGCGTTCGGCCGCGGTCAGTTGCTCCAGGGCGATGCGCTGGATGCCCTGCACCTCGTCCACCGGCACCAGCAGATGGCCGCCGGGCGCGTCCAGCACCAGCAGGCGCGCGGCGATCCTGGCGTGCGCCTCGGGCGCCGCCGGGGCGCAGGGCTCCAGGCCCAGCAGCTCGCTCAGCGACAGGCAGGCGACCAGGGCGCCGCGCACGTTGGCCACGCCGAGCAGGGCCCGCGTGCGCTGGTGCGGCAGGCTGTGGATGGGGGCCAGCGGCGCCACCTCCACCAGCACCCGGGTGGCCAGGGCCAGCCACTCCTCGCCGAGGCGAAACAGCAGCAGCGAACGGCTCGCCACGGCCTGCTCGGCTATCTCGACGCTCGCGTCGTCCTCGTCGTGCTGCAGGGCGTAGCGGTCCAGCAGGCGCAGGGCGGCGCTGGAGTAGACCGGGCAGTTGCGGCAGTGGATGTGCTCGGCGAGCAGCGGGCAGGACTGGTCGCCGCGCACGCCGATGCGGTTCCAGCAGTCGTCCAGGGGCTCAGCCATCGCCGTTCGCTCCACGGTTGGCGCGCTGCTGCAGGCGCTTGGCCCCGGCCAGGTCGCCGCGGGCGGCGAGCAGGGCGGCCAGCTGGCCGAGCGCCTCGCGGTGCTGCGGCTCCAGGTAGAGCGCCTTGCGGTAGAAGTCCTGGGCCTCGCTCGCCTTGCCGGCCGAATCGCTGATCAGGCCCAGCCAGTAGAACAGTTCCGCCGAGGGGGAGCCGCTGCGCAGCAGGCGCTCGCAGCGCTGGCGGGCCTCCTCCAGCCGGCCCTGGTCGGCCAGGCCGGCGATGGCGCTCAGCTCGTCGCCGGCAGCGCTCGCGGGTGGCGCGGCACAGGGCGCGGGACTGCTGCGCCGCGGGGGCGCAGGCGGGCGGCGGGCCTCCCGGCGCGGCGTCGGCGGAACGCTGGGCGGGGCGGGGCGCGGAGCGGGTGCTGGCTGCTCCTGCGGGTGCTGGAAGGCGAAGGCCTGGGCGATGCCCAGGCTCTGCATGCCCAGGCGCGAGAACAGGCTGGCCTCGGCGGGGCCGATGAACAGCACGCCGTCCAGGCGGGTCAGGCGCTTGAGCACTTCCAGCACCCGCTCCTGGGTCGCCTGGTCGAAATAGATCAGCAGGTTGCGGCAGAACAGCAGGTCGTAGGCCGGCTCCTCGGCGAGCAGGCCAGGCTCCAGCAGATTGCCGCACTGGAAACGCACCAGTTCGCGCACGGCCTCGTGCAGCAGGTAGCCGTCGTCCCTGGCCGCGAAGTGCCGCGCGCGGTAGGCCAGGTCCTCGCCGCGAAAGGAGTTCTTGCCGTACAGGCCGCGTTGCGCCCGCTCGATCACCCTGGGGCTGACGTCCAGCGCGTCGATGTGCAGCAGCGGTGCGGCGACGCCGGCGTCGAGCAGGGCCATGGCGATGGAGTAGGGCTCCTCGCCGGTGGCGCAGGGCAGGCTGAGGATGCGCAGCGGGCGGGCGCCGGCGAGCCTTTCCAGGCGTGGCCGGGCCAGGCGCACCAGGGCGGCGAAGGACTCGGGATAGCGGAAGAACCAGGTCTCCGGGACTATCACCGCGTCGATCAGCGCCACCTGCTCCTGCTTGGACTGCTGCAGCAACTGCCAGTAGCCGTCGTGGTCGGCGGCCACGCCGCAGGCCAGGCGCTGGGCCACGGCGCGGGCCACCACCGGCGCGCCGACCGAACCGACGTCCAGGCCGATGCGTGCCTTGAGGAAGTCGCAGAAACGCTGCTCGCCGTTCATGGCGCGGGCTCCGCCGGGAACAGCAGGGCGCGCACCGCATAGTCAAGCAGGTCGGCCACCCGCACCCGCTGCACCAGGCCGCGGGCGTCCTGGTAGACCGGGCCCAGGTAACGCGCCTCGGGGTTGTCCAGGCCATAGTCGCGGAAGTCCTGCGCGGCGCAGCGCAGGGTCTCACCGGCGTGCTCCAGGATCAGCCCGAGCAGTCGCGCCTCGCCCGCGTCCGCCACCCGGTAGTGCACCAGCGCCAGGCGCGTGCTGGTGCGCCGGGCGGCGGCCTGGTCGAGCAGCAGCTGGCTGAGGTCGAGCACCGGCAGCAGCTCGCCGCGGTGGGCGAGCAGGCCGGCGACCCAGGCCGGCGCCCGCGGCAGCGGCCGGAGCCGGCGCAGCGGCAGCACCTCGGCCACCTCGCGGGCCTCCAGCGCGTAGCGCTCGGCGCCGACGGCGAACAGCAGGAACAGGCTCTCGGCGCGGGCCATGATCACACCTGGAAGCGCGAGACCCCGGTGCGCAGCCCGCTGGCGACCTGGCTCAGCTCGTCGATGGCGCCGCTGGTCTGGCGCAGCGACTCGACGGTCTGCCCGGTGACCTCGGCCAGCTGCACCAGCGCCTGGCTGATCTGTTCGGCGCCGCTGGCCTGGGCCTGCATGCCCTCGTTGACCATGGACACCCGCGGCGCCAGGGCCTGGGTCTGCTGGATGATCTGCACCAGCTGGTCGCCCACCAGCTGTACCTCGGCCATGCCGCGGCGCACCTCCTCGGAGAACTTGTCCATGCCCATCACCCCGGCCGCCACCGCCGACTGGATCTCGCGCACCATCTGCTCGATGTCGTAGGTGGCCACGGCGGTCTGGTCGGCCAGGCGGCGCACCTCGTTGGCCACCACGGAGAAGCCGCGGCCGTACTCGCCGGCTTTCTCCGCCTCGATGGCGGCATTCAGCGAGAGCAGGTTGGTCTGGTCCGCCACCTTGACGATGGTGGTCACCACCTGGGTGATGTTACCGGCCTTCTCGTTGAGGCTGGCGAACTTGGCGTTGATCAGCTCGGCGGCGGCTATCACCTGGTGCATGGTGTCTTCCATGCGGGTCAGGCCGTGCTGCCCGGAGTCGGCCAGGCTGGCGGCCTGCTCGGCGGCGCTGGAGACTTCGCCCATGGTGCGCAGCAGGTCGCGCGAGGTGGCGGCAATCTCCCGCGAGGTGGCGCCTATCTCTGTGGTGGTGGCCGCCGTCTCGGTGGCGGTGGCCTGCTGCTCCTTGGAGGTGGCGGCGATCTCGGTGACCGAGGTGGTGACCGAAATCGCCGAACGTTGCGATTGCGCCACCAGGGCCGACAGGGCTTCGACCATGGCGTTGAGGCCGGTCTCCAGCACGCCGAACTCGTCGCGCCGGGCCAGGCTCAGGCGCGTGCTGAGGTTGCCGCCGCGCAGCCGTTCGAGGGCGGCCAGCACTTGTTGCAGCGGGCCGAGGATGGCGCGCATCAGCAGGTAGGCGCAGCCCAGGGCGGCCAGCACCGCCAGCAGCAGGGCCAGCAGCATGCTGTTCTCGGCGCGAGTGATGGCGGCCAGCATGCCGGCGGTCAGCGCGTCGGCATCGCCGTGGTTGAGCGCGACCAGATGGTCCAGCAGTTCCTGGCCGTGCTGCCAGTCCGGCAGCAGGCGCTCGTGCATGTGTCGGCGCGCCTGCTCGAGCTGGCCGGCCTCGTGGAGCGCCAGCAGCTGCGTCTGCAGTTCCTCGTATTCGTGGACATGCTCCTGCAGTTCGGCGAAGGCGGCGAGTTCCGCCTCGCCGCTGGCGATCTGCCGGTACTTGTCCAGCAGTTCCCGCAGGGCCTGGTCTTGCTGGCGCAGCTGCTGCAGCAGGGTCTTGCTCGTCTCGGTGGCCGGCGCGCTGGCCAGCAGCCGTTGCAGCAGCAGCAGGTTGCTGGCGATATTGCCGCGGATATCGTCTGTGTATTGCAGGCCCGGCAGGGCATTGGCCTGCAGCTCATGCTCGCGCTGTTCGATGTTGAGCAGGTGGACATAGGCCATGCCTGCCATCAGCAGCATGATGGCGATGAGCAGGGCGAAACTGGCGAGGATGCGTTGGCGAAGAGTCCAGTTTTTCATTCTTGCTCCTGCGGGCCTGCGTGTGCCGGTGGCCCGGTCCGTTCAGGTATAGCAGTTGGAGCGCGAGGGCGGCGGCGAGGCGGCTAGCGAGCGGTCTGGCTATCAGCAGCCTTGTGCTTATGCACAAAGGAGAGTCGGGGCGTCGGGGTGTCGCACGCATTTTGTGCTGTGCGCCAACAAACGGCATAACAAGCTGTTTTTTATAGGTTTTTATTTTTGATCAAGAAGTGTTCAGGCGGCGCGGGGGCAGGCGCGACCGGGGCTTCGGCGACTTCTGCAGAAACTGCGCACAGAGTTATCCACAGCTTCTGTGGATGAGCCTTCAGGGCCGTTCGGCGAGCAGCAGCAGGTTGCGGGGGGTCAGTCGATGGGCGCAGAAGCTGCCCAGGCGTACCCGGTAGCCCTGCTCTTCAAGGAACAGGGCGCGGTCCAGCAGCAGCCAGACCTCCAGCGGGCGGCGGAACAGGCCGCGCAGCAGCTCCAGGTTGCGCACCTGGGCCAGGCGCTGCCAGCCGGCCGCCTCCAGGCCGGGCCAGGCGATGGCACCGTGCAGCGCCACGCCCCGGAGTTCGGCCAGCTCGCGGCAGTAGCTGGGGAAGTCCTTGTCCAGCCAGGCGACCGGCAGCGAGGGCGTCGGCAGGTACTCATCCACGCCGCGCTGCTCGCGCTGCAGCAGATCGAAGGCCAGGCGCCGGGCCATGGACAGGTCGCGCTGGCGGCGCAGGCGCTGGCCGGCGGTGACCGTTTCGGCCAGCGGCAGGCGCAGATCGTCCTGGGACAGCTGCAGCGAGGAGCCCCTGGCGGGCGCCGAGAGGGGCTGGTAGTGCGTGGCGGCGATGCGGTTGTAGCAGCAGGGCGCCACCGCCAGTTGCCGGCAGCCGGCGGCGCTGGCCAGTTGCAGCAGGCGCACGTGCAGGTCGCCGCAGGCGTGCAGGGCCACCGGGCAGTGCTCGGCGTGCAGGCGCTGGCCGGCATCGGCGGCCAGCACGTCCTGCTGCAGATGCTCGGCCGGCAGGCGCAGGCGTTCGCTCAGGCGCTGGCCGGCCGCCACCAACTGGGCGTCGTACTCCAGGCAGGTCAGACGCTGGCCGCCTTGGGCCAGCAGGCGGCCGAGGTGGCCCTTGCCGGCGCACCAGTCCAGCCAGTGGCGCGGTTGCTCGCGGAACTGCAGGCGCTCGGCGAAGGCTTCGATCTGCTGCCACTTGCGTCCCGGCACGTCGACGCTGAGGCGCTCGGGCAGCGGGCCCAGCGCGTGCCCGGGCAGCTCGCCGAGGGCGGCGAGGGCGGCGGCCTGCTGCGCCAGTTGGGGAAAGGGCGCCGGGGCCGGCAGCCGCTCGGGGTGATTGTGCGCGGCCTCGGCCTGCTCCAGGCTGCGGCCGCGCAGCCAGGCAGCCAGCTCGGGGTGCTCGGCTTCCCAGGGCAGGGTCGGGCAGGTGAAGGGCTTGGGCCGCCACAGGCCCTGGTGGGCGACGAGGAAGTCGTCCAGGGCCTGGAAGCGTTCGCCCAGGGCGGGGCCGGTAAGGATCATGGCGAAAGAACTCCCTCACCCCGGCCCTCTCCCGAGGGGAGAGGGGGCACGGCGAATCAGCGACCCTGGCAGGCGTCGACCCGCAGGCGGCGCTCCAGTAGCTTGAAGGCGCGCACCAGCACGTAGGCGATCACCAGGTAGAACACCCCGGCGGCGAAGAATATCTCCACCGGCAGGTAGGTGCGGGCGATGATGGTGCGCGACATGCCGGTCAGCTCCAGCAGGGTCACGGTGCTGGCCAGGGCGCTGGCCTTGAGCATCAGGATCACTTCGTTGCTGTAGGCCGGCAGGCCGATGCGCGCGGCGCGCGGCAGGATGATGTAGATCATCGCCTGGGCGCGCGACATGCCCAGCGCGCGCGCCGCCTCGATCTCGCCGGGCGGCACTGCCTGGATGGCGCCGCGCAGGATCTCGGCGATATAGGCCGCGGTGTGCATGGTCATGGTGATGATGGTGCACCAGTAGGGGTCGCGCAGGTAGGGCCAGAGCGGGCCGTTGCGCACCGCGTCGAACTGCGCCAGGCCGTAATAGACCAGGAACAGCTGCACCAGCAGCGGGGTGCCGCGGAAGAAGAAGATGTAGCCGTAGGGCAGGGCGCGTACGTACCAGTGCCTGGAGGCGCGGGCGATGCCCATCGGCAGGGCGAGGATCAGCCCGGCGACCACGGCGATGGCCACCAGCTCCACGGTCAGCCAGGCGCCTTCGAGCAGCCTGGGCATGTACTTGATGATCACTTCCCAGTTCATCAGGCGCTCCTCACGAATCCGCGGCTGGCGCGCTTTTCCAGGAAATGCATGCCGGTCATGGCGATGATGGTCAGGCCCAGGTAGATGAAGGCGGCGACCATATAGAAGGTGAAGGGCTCCTTGCTGGCGGTCACGGCGATCTGCGAGCGGCGCATGATCTCTTCCAGGCCGATCACCGAGACCAGCGCGGTGTCCTTCATCAGGATCATGAACAGGTTGCCCAGGCCGGGTAGGGCGATGCGCCACATCTGCGGCAGGATCAGCGTCCACAGGATGCGCGGGCGCGACAGGCCGAGGGCCAGGCCGGCCTCGCGGTGACCCTTGGGAATGGCCAGGATGGCGCCGCGGAACACCTCGGTGGCGTAGGCGCCGAAGCACAGGCCGAGGGCGATGCTGCCGGCGGCGAAGGGGTTCAGCTCCAGGTGGCCGACGCCGAGGAACTCGCCCAGGGCGGCCAGGCCGTTGACGGTGCCGAAGTAGATCAGCAGTACCCAGAGCAGCTCGGGCACGCCGCGCACTATGGTGGAGTAGCTGCCGCCAAGCCATTGCAGCGGCTTGTACGGGGAAGTCTTGCCTAGCGCACCGAGCAGACCGAGCACCAGGCCGATGGCCAGGGCGGACAGGGCCAGCTGGATGGTCACCAGCGTGCCGGCGGCGAGGGCGGGGCCGAAGCCATGCAGGTCTAGGATCATCTGGAATTACTGCGGAGGGACGGCCGCCGCCCGCAGGCGGCGGCGGTCGGGCGCATCAGTAGATGCTGAACGGGAAGTACTTGTCGTTGATCTGCTTGTAGGTGCCGTCTTCGACTATGGCCTTCAGCGCGGCGTTCAGCTTCTCGCGCAGGGCGTCGCCCTTGCGCACTGCGATGGCGATCTGGTCGTTGTCGAACACCGGATCGCCCTTGAACTCGAAGTCCTTGCCGGCGTCGCTCTTGAGCCATTCCCAGTTGACGAATTTGTCGGCCAGCACGCCGTCCAGGCGGCCCGAGGAGAGATCGAGGTAGGCGTTTTCCTGGGTGTCGTACAGCTTGATCTCGACGGTGTCGGCCAGGTTGTCTTCCAGCCAGGTGCCGGCGATGGTGGCGCGCTGGGCGCCGATCACCTTGCCCTTGAGGCTGGCCTTGTCGGTCTTGAAGTCGCTGCTCTTCGGTGCGATGAACTGCAGCTTGTTGGTGTAGTAGGGCTCGGTGAAGTCCACCGCCTGCTTGCGCTCCTCGGTGATCGACATGGAGGCGATCAGGAAGTCGAACTTCTTGGCGTTCAGCGCCGGGATGATGCCGTCCCAGTCGGAGGTGACCACTTCGCACTCGGCGCCCATCTTGGCGCACAGGGCCTGGCCGATCTCCACGTCGAAACCGCCGACCTGGCCGCTGGCGTCGATCAGGTTGAAGGGCGGATAGGCGCCCTCGGTGCCGAGCTTGAGTTTGTCCGCGGCAACTGCCTGGGTGCCGAAGGCCAGAGTGGCGGCGGCCAGCAGGATCTTCTTATAGTTCTGCATGCGTGTTGCTCCGTTTTCAGTGATTGCTGGACATGAATTGTTTACAGCGAGCCGATTGCGGGTTGGTGAACACCTGCTCGGGCGTACCCTGTTCCTCCACCAGACCCTGGTGCAGGAACACCACCTCGCTGGACACCTGGCGAGCGAAGTTCATCTCGTGGGTGACCAGCAGCATGGTGCGACCCTCATCGGCCAGCGCGCGGATCACGTTAAGCACTTCCTGTACCATTTCCGGGTCGAGCGCCGAAGTCGGCTCGTCGAACAGTATCACCTTGGGCTGCATGGCCAGGGTACGGGCGATGGCCGCGCGCTGCTGCTGGCCGCCGGAAAGCTGGTTGGGGTAGGCGTGGCGCTTGTCGGCGATGCCGACCTTGGCCAGCAGTGCCTCGGCCACTTCGGTGGCCTCGGCACGGCTCTGGCCGAGCACGCGGCGCGGCGCCTCGATGATGTTGTCGAGCACGCTCATGTGCGGCCACAGGTTGAAATTCTGAAAGACGAAGCCGATCTCGCTGCGCATGCGGTTGATCTGCTTGCTGTCGGCGGCCACCAGGTCGCCGTTCTTCGCCGCCTTCAGCTTGAGCTCCTCGCCGGCGACCAGGATCTGGCCCTGGTGCGGGTTCTCCAGCAGATTGATGCAGCGCAGGAAGGTGGACTTGCCGGAACCGGAGGAGCCGAGGATGGAGATCACGTCGCCGTCGCGAGCGGTCAGCGAGATGCCCTTGAGGACCTCAAGGTCGCCATAACGTTTGTGCAGGTTGCGGATTTCCAGCGCGGGCGTTGCCTCGGCCATGGGGGGTCCTCTTGGTTTGCGGATGCGCTCCGGCTATTGACCGCCTTCCTAGCGTGCGGCTGAACCTAGCATAGCGTTCGCGGCAGCGCCAAGCCGCCAGCCGGCGCTGCGGGCCCTGCCTGCGGCGGGTTGTCGCATCGTTACAGTTGCGTGTCGCGCCCAAACAAAAAACGCCGGGAGCCATGTGCGGCGTCGCCCGCGACGCCCCGCAAGGGGCTCCGCCGGATGGTGGAGCCCAGCGGTCCGATGGGGCATCTGGCCTGGCGAGCCCCGGCCGGGGCGAAGGGCGCGCAGTGTACTGGAGCTCCTGGTGCGGATGAAGCGCGGCAAGGCCGGCTGCTCCCCGCTAGTCTGCTAGGGACGGCGCACCCGGGGGCGCCTCGGTAGGAGTGTCCATGGCGCAGCGCTCATCCAGATCCTTTCGCCGCAACCTGTGGCTGATCGCCGTGCTGGCGTTGGCGCTGCTGCCACTGCTGCAGCAATGGCCGCCGCTGCTGCGCTGGAGCAATGCCCAGGGCGACTGGCTGATCCGCCAGCGCGCCGCCCAGCAGACACCCGATCCGCGCATCCTGGTGGTCGATATCGACGACCTCAGCCTGCAGGCCCTGGCCGGCGAGGCCGGCAAGTGGCCCTGGCCGCGCTCCGTGCATGCCGAGTTGCTGGAGCATCTGCTGGCGCAGCGGGTCGAGGCGGTGGTGTTCGATGTGCTGTTCAGCGAGGCGGACCGTTTTCACCCCGATGCCGATGCCTATTTCGCCGAGGTGCTGGCCGGCAGCGACAGGGTCTACCTGGCCGCCCTGCAGCAGCAGGCGGTGGACCCGGCCAAGGCGCCGCTGCTTTCCGGCTACCCGCCGAGCGCCGGCCTGCTGCCGGGCGGCGACCCCCTGCAGCGTGGCGTGCTGCTGCTGCCCTGGGCCGTCGATCCGCGGCACTGGAAGACCGGCACCATCAACTTCACCCAGGACGCCGACGGCGTCGGTCGACGCTACGACATCCATCGACGCATCGGCGCCTGGCGCATGCCGTCGCTGCCGGCCCGCGTGGCGCGGGATCGCGGCGTGCGGCTGCCGGCCGCCGACAGCTTCCTGCTCGACTGGCGCAGCGCCGAGCGCGTGCCCTATCCGCGCATCCCCTTCGCCGAGGCATTGGCCCAGGCCCGCGGCGAGGCGGGGGCGCTGCCGGCCGACTACTTCGCCGGCAAGATAGTGGTGGTAGGCACCACCGCCGCCGGCCTCTACGACCTGCGGCGTACGCCGCTGGACGATCTCTACCCGGCGGTATTCATCCTCGCCACGGCCATCGACAACCTGCTCAACGGCCAGCAGCTGCGGACGTTGCCGGGCTGGGCCATGGCGTTGCTGGGTGGCGTCCTGCTGCTGGCCCTGCAGCTCTGCCTGCTGCGCGAGCGCCTGCTGCTGGCCAGCCTGTTCACCCTCGGCGCCAGCCTGGCGTTGTTGCTCGGCGCCTGGCTGGCGGTGCTGCAGGGCGTGCTGGTGGCGGTGCTGCCGAGCCAGTTGGCGCTGTGGCTGCTGCTGGCCCTGGCCCTGGCCCTGTTCTACCGGCGCCGGCGCCAGCAGCTGTCCGACACCATCAGCATGTTCAGTCGTTTCCTCGACCCGCAGGTGGTGGCGCAGCTGGTGGCGCGCGAGGACCCGCAGGCGCTGCTGGCCAGCCGCGAGTGCCAGCTGACGGTGCTGTTCTCCGATATCCGCAACTTCACCACCCTCTCCGAGCAGCGCAGCGCGGTGGAGATCATGCGGATACTGGAGAACTATTTCGCCGGCCAGGTCGACGTGCTGTTCAAGCATCGCGCCACCCTCGACAAGTTCATCGGCGACGCCATCATGGCCTTCTGGGGCGCGCCGCAGGACAACCCGGCGCAGGCGGTGGACGCGGTCAACGCGGCGCTGGAGATGATCGACAACCTCGAGCGCTACCGCCGCGATTTCGACCATCCGGACTTCGATATCGGCATCGGCCTGCACACCGGACCGGCGGTGGTCGGCATGGTCGGGACCAGCAAACGCTACGACTACACTGCAATTGGCGACACGGTGAACCTGGCCAGCCGCATCGAGGGGCTGACCAAGGGGCGTGCCCGCCTGTTGGTGTCGGCCGCGACCATGCAGGCCTGTGGCGATGCCTTCGACTTCGTGGCGCACGGCGACTTTCAGGTCAAGGGCCGCGTCGAGCCGGTGACTCTGTTCGAACCCAGGAGAAAACCATCATGAGGAATTCGCTTGCCATCGTCTTGTTGCTGATGGGCTGGCTGGTCGCGCCCGCCTACGCCGAGGTGCGTAGCGGAGTGACGGTGCAGGCCACCGCCCTGCGCGAGTCGCCTGCCAACGACGGCGCGCTGCTGCAGCAGCTGCCGGCTCAGAGCCGTTTGAACATTCTCAAGCGTCAGGGCGGCTGGTATCAGGTGCAGACCGGCGCCGGCCAACAGGGCTGGGTGGCGCTGCTGGCGGTGCGCTTCGACAAGGCCGCCGGGGCCAAGGGCGGCAGCATAGGCGCGCTGTTGCAGGGCAGTACCGCGGTGGAACCGGCCAGTGGCGTGGCCACCGGCGTGCGCGGCATCAGCGACGACCAGCTGGCGGGAGGCACCGGCGGCGGCAGCGTGGCCCTGCAGCAGCTGGACCGCTATGCCGCATCCACGGGCAATGCCCGTGCCTTCGCCCAGCAGGGTGGTCTGCGTAGCCAGACCATTGCCTACCCACAATGAGCGGGAGTCGAGTCATGCACAAGAGTCTCTATCGCGGCCTAC
This sequence comes from Pseudomonas sp. CAU 1711, assembly GCF_039888625.1. Classification (NCBI taxonomy): domain Bacteria; kingdom Pseudomonadati; phylum Pseudomonadota; class Gammaproteobacteria; order Pseudomonadales; family Pseudomonadaceae; genus Pseudomonas; species Pseudomonas sp. CAU 1711. The sequence goes on along the minus strand of NZ_JBDQQT010000005.1, from coordinate 16,600 downwards.
TGCTGTCCCTGTGCGCCATCCTGGCCGGTTGTCAGGCCATGGAGGGCATGCAGATCCAGGGGGTCGACCTGTCATCCCTGGCCAACGTCGGGCGCAACCTCGGCGAGATGGGCGACAAGAGTCAGGACGAAGAACTGGTAATAGGCGCCAACACCGCCGAGCTGCTGTTGCAGCAGGCGCCGCTGCTCAATGCGCCGGCCCTGCAGGCCTATGTCAATCAGGTCGGGCGCTGGGTGGCGCTGAACAGCGAGCGCCCGGACCTACCCTGGCGCTTCGGCGTGCTCGACAGCCGGGTGGTCGGTGCCTACGCCGCGCCGGGCGGTTACGTGTTCATCACCAGCGGCATGCTGGCGCAGATGAACAGCGAGGCCGAACTGGCCGGGGTGCTGGCGCATGAGGTGGCGCATGTGGTGCAGAAGCATCACCTGGAGGCGATCAAGCAGAGGGCCGGCGCCGGCGTGCTGGCCAACCTGTCGCGCTTCGCCCTGCAGGCCAGCCAGGCCAACTCCGGTAACTACGGCGGCAGCGACCCGGCGGCGACGGCGAAGTTCGACCAGCTGGTGACCAACCTCTATGCCCGCGGCCTCGATCGCGGCGACGAATACGAGGCCGACCGCATGGGCGCGGTGATCGCCGCCCGCGCCGGTTACGACCCCTATGGCCTGGCCACCGTGTTGCAGGGCATCGGCACCATGAAGCAGGACGACGCCACACTGCTGACCTTCCTCAAGGTGCACCCGAACATCGGCGACCGCCTGGAGCGCCTGCAGCCGACCTATCAGTACCTGGACAAGGCCGCCGCCAGCGCCGGCCTGCAGACCCTGGAGCAGCGTTACCAGAAGGCCCTGTCGGCCAGATAGTAGGCCATGTGGCGTTGAGCGGGGGCATGCCGTCCCTGCTCAGTGCTGGTGCTTCTCGCTGGGCTCGAAGTCGCAGACGTGGTGGGCGTAGGCCGGTGCGCCGCTCGGCAGTGTCGGGGGCGGCGCCAGGGCCGGAGTCTGCGCCGGGTTGAGGTAGCAGCGCGAGTCGATGAACACCTTGACCAGATCGCCGTCCAGCAGGCCGGTCTTCACCTCCGACTGCAGAATGTCCAGGGCGTGCTCGACCGGCACCGCCGGCTTGTAGGGGCGGTCGGCCGCGGTCAGGGCGTCGAAGATGTCGCAGATGGTCATGATCCGCGAGGGATAGGGGATCTGCTCGCCGACCAGGCCCTTGGGATAGCCGCTGCCGTCGAGCTTCTCGTGGTGCGCCGCAGCGATCTCGGGGATGCGCTGCAGGGCCGGGGTCCAGGGGATCAGCCTGAGGAAGTCACGGGTGTGCACCACGTGGCGCTCGATCTCGGCGCGCTCCTCCTGGGTCAGGCTGCCGCGACGAATGGCCAGGGCGGCGAACTCGCTTTCCGAGATCAGGCCGATCAGGCCCTCGTCGTGGCTCCTCACCACATGCCCCTGGATCTCCTGCAGGTGATTGAAGTCGCCCTCGCTCAGCACGCTCGGCTCATTGGCCTTGAGGATGTCCTGCAGATACTGATCGAGGCGCTGGCACTCCACGGCCAGCTCGGCCTCCCACTGCAGGCGCAGCTGCTCGTCCAGCGCGCCATGCTGCCGGTAGGCATTGAGCATGCGCCGCAGAACCTGGTTCTGCAGATTTTCCTTGGCCAGCGCCACCCGATAGCGCAGGTTTTCCACCACCGGATCGGCCAGCTTCTTGGCCTTGGTCAGCACATGCTCGCGTACTCCGACCTTGCCGAAGTCGTGCAGCAGGGCGGCGTAGCGCAGCTCGCGCAGGGCCTCGTCGTTCAGCGCCTGCTGGCGCAGGTGGCTCATGGGTGCCATGGGCAGCTGGCGGGCCAGGGCGATGCACAGGTCGGCGACGCGGAACGAATGGCCCGCCGAAGTGGGGTCGCGCTGCTCGATGGCGAACACCGAGGCCTGCACGAAACCGTCGAACAGCTGGCTGATGTCGTCCAGCAGCTGGCGGTTCTCGATGGCCACGGCGGCCTGGCTGGCCAGGGCGCGCAAGGAGGAGGCCATCACCTCGTCGAAGGCGATGAGCTGGCCGCTGTCATCCTGGCAGTTGATGAACTCCAGCACGCCGACCACGTCGCGCCTGTGGTTGAGCATGGGGATGGCCAGCAGCGACATGGTGCGGTAGCCGACCTGCATGTCGAAGGAACGGTTGAAGCGGTAGGGCGCGTCGGGCGGGATGGCGTAGGCGTCGGCGATGTTCAGCTCGGTGCTGGTCAGCGCCACGTAGCCGGCGATCGAGGCCTTGGTCAGCGGCATGCGCTGTTCCTGGAAGCGGGTCGGCAGCGAGCTGTTCTGCGTCAGCTTGAACAGCAGCTGCGGCTGCTCGCCCTTGTTGTCCACCAGGAACAGCGAGGCGGCATCGCTGTTGGACAGGCGCCGGCCCTCGGTGAGTATCTTGCTCAGCAGGCGCTCCAGATCCTTCTCGGCGGACAGCGCCAGGCCGACATCGACCAGTTTCTGCAGGTCGCCATCCTTGTCCTGCAGGGCGGTGGCCAACTGCTCGGTCTTGCGTCTGAGGCGGAACTGTTCGGCGGCGAAGTCGAGCAGGGCGAGCAGTTCGGTGTCGCTGGCCGTGCCGGGCAGTGGCAGCACGCCGGACGGCGCGTCGAAGGCCACCAGGCTGGCGCCGCAGGCTTGCCACTCGGGCAGGGGGCAGGCGTCGAGCAGGCTGCCGTCGAGCAGCAGCACCTCCAGGGCGCCGGGCTGTACCTCGGCGGCCTGCGCCAGGCAGCGCAGCTGCACGCCTGCGTGGCAGAGCCGGGCGTGCAGCTCGGATTCGGCAAAGAGTGGGCTGTGCCCTACCGTGAAACTGGCTGTCATCACTGGATACCCCGAGGCCGGCGGGATGAGCGCTCGCCTGAGTATTGCACCAGTGCCGGCCCCCTTCCAGGCCGATCGGCCCGCTAGTCGAGCGTCGCGCCGGTGATGCGCCGCCCGTGGGCAATCAGCCCCATGCGCAGGGGGGCGAGCATGTCGGCGACGGCGAAGTTGCTGCGGGCGGGAAAGCGCAGCGCCTCGCCTTTCTGCAGGTCGATCAGCTCTATCTTGCCGTCTCGCAGGCCGCTGGGATCGAGGGTGCCGGCCAGCACCAGCCAGGGCATGCCGTCGGCGAAAGTGGCCTGGTGTGCCCATTGCAGCGTGCTGGGAATGTCGCGTTCCTTGCTCAGGTCCGCCGTGCGCCACTGGGCCACGGCGCCGTGGCGATTGGCGCTGATCAGGCTCTTGCCATCGGCGCCGAAGCTCAGGGCGAGGAGCCAGTTGCCCGCCTCATAGGGTTTGCTCTCCCGCTGCAGGCGCAGCTGCAGCTGCTCGTCCTGCTCCACCACCTGCCACAGCTGGAGTTCGCCGGAGGCGTTGCCGACGGCGATCAGGTCGCCCCGCGGGCTGCTGGCGAGGGCGGTCACGCTATCCAGGGTCTTGCTACGCCCCGGCAGGAGCTGGCGCCGCTCCAGGTCGTAGAGCAGGAGCTCGTTATCGTTGCCGGCGATCAGGTACAGGTCTTGCCGTGGGCCGGGTGCGACAGGGCCGCGAGCCCGGGGAATGGTGGCGAGCAGCTCGCCGCTGGCGCTATCCCACAGGCGGGTGTCGTCCTCGAAATAGGAGTTGCTGAAGAAGCTGGAACCGTCGCGGCTGAACAGCAGCTGGTTCACCCGATACTGATGGGCGCGCAGGCTCAGGCGACTTTCGCGCCGGGTCGTATCCCAGACATGCACGACTCCCGACTCCATGCCCACCAGCAAGCGCTTGCTACGCTCGTGAAAGCGCAGCGAGGCCGCACGATCACCGTTGGCGAAGCGCTGCCCGAACAGGGCCTGGGTGAATTCGGGGTGAATCGGCGGAAACAGGACGAAGCGCCAGAGCAGGGTGGCGCCGCCGGCAAGCACCAGCAGGACGAGGGCAGAGACCGGCAAGAGACGGCTGTTGGTTTGCATCGACGCTTCCTTGCGTTTTTTCGAGCCAATGCAAAAGGCCCGCACTGCTGGCGGGCCTTTCGCTGATTTTGGTGCCCAGGGACGGAATCGAACCGCCGACACGGGGATTTTCAATTACACCACTACTGAGTGTCGTTGGCGGAGGTTAGCGATGTTTAGCAGTGTTTACAAGCGTTAAGGGCTTTCAAAACAGGGTGTTAGCCGTTGTTTAGAGGTGTTTCGTGGTCTTTGCGAGTGCACCTATTTTCACCAGTTGCGGGGCGGAACTGCACCTGTCGCGCACCTCATTGTGAGAGATAGAGGCGGGCGAATGGAGGGGGCTTTAGCCGCCGTAGTGCAGCCTGCCCGACAAGCGCAGCGCGTCAGTAGCAAGGTGCTCAAGATGTTCAAGGCGCTCATGATGTTCAATTTGAGCAAGGCTCACCGGAGATAAACCTGAGTGATTTCGGGCCGGAAGTGTCCCATTTCCTGTGAAACGATCCGCAAGGTGCGTTCGGGATCGCCGACTAGTCGCTGGACTTCATAGTGGCGCTGCTGGGCGTAGCTGTGACGAACGCCATGAATACCGGTCGAGTAGCCCAGGACGGCCTTGCTGGCTGCGCTAAATGCCTGGCTGAGCGCCTGGCCACCTCCGACCGCGTAGTGTTGTTTGTAGAGAATGCCTCGATCTCGGATTGTGCGTGGTTCATCGAGGCGCACTGCCTCTAGCCGCGCGACCAACTCATTCGGAATGCTTACTTCTCTGGTTAAACCGCCTTTTCCGGTAACTACGTATCGGGAGTGATCGTCACGGGCAGAAAATTTTTCACTGTCTGCAGGTCTTTGGTCAGGGGTGAGCTCATCTCTCCTGGCCAGCGTGAAGAGTTCATGCGTGCGGAGCCCTCCGGCTTGGGCGATCTCAAGCCCAAGGGCGTTATGGGGCGCGAGCCTTTCGCGGATGGCATGCACCTGCTCGGGTGTATAGGCGCGTGGCTGTAGGTTCTGTTGCCGCTCAGCTTGAATGATTTTGAGGGTTTGATCAGAACCTAGTTTTCCGGTGTGCTGCAGTAGCGCCTGAATCGCCTGTCGATCTCGATCAAGGGTGGACTGACTGACCTGAGTAGCACGTTCCGCTAGATACTGGCGTGCTCGCTTAATCGAGAGCTGCTCTAGGGCGCCTCCCCCGTTTTTTCGCATCCAATCGCTTACTAACTTCAGGCCATCCTCATAAGTCCTGGACGTACCTAGCCCTGCGATATTCCCGCGTTGCCATAGGGTGCGTGCGGTTTTCTTTGCCTGGGTCCGTGATTTGGCAAACGTCCTTCCCTTGGCCATCACCGCGCTTCCAGTTCTCGACGAATCGTACGGATTGAGGCGGACACGCCGTGCTTTTTCAGATCGGCCTGGATCTCCGTGAGACTGCTACCTCGTTGGCGTAGATGCTCGATGTGGCCGCGCCACCGAGACAACGTCCGTCGATACCGGCGCGGGGTTAGGCCAAGTGCGGCGAGCTGCTGGTACCGCTGGAGCTCTTCATCAGGAGGAAGATCTACCGTGACAGAGTGAGCGGAGAGCCATCGAGAGAGGGAAGGCTGGGAGACGTGAAGTAGCTTCTCGTGCCGCAGGTACAGGCACAACATGCGCTGCGTATATCCCTGGCGAGCTCGTAGCAGTAGCTCCGCTGCATGGGGATCGAGGACGGACTTATTCATGGTGCGTGCTGTAAGTTGAACACGACACAAGCAAGCCTTCGTGGGTGATGAGCTGCAAGCCAAAACCTGCGCTCGAACCACCGCTGCGGTGACCTTCCTGTATCTGCCGAACAGCTGAAAAGCTGTCCTCGCCCATTTCGCGAATCGTTGATTCGCCAGCTGGACTGCCTGCCCAAATTTTTGGCCAGGGGCGCGTAGCGCCTCCACTGTTTTGCTCATGAGTCGCGCTCGTTCTGCAAGTGTCAGGAATCCAGAGGACTCCAGCATCAGCGCTAGCTGATGGACGCCTCCACTCGGAGTGCGGTGCTCGGTGTTGCTCCGTTGGGTCGCTGAGCTAGCAATCCGCGGGGCTGGGGATTTAACGACAACCAGCAGCGTCGAGCCCGGTACTGCTACTGATCCAGGTGGGCAGATCCTGGATCGGTTGTGCCGGTTCTTCAGCTCCGAGATTTGGGTCTGAAAAACCGGCGGTAGGTGCAGGCGCGAGTGCGCGCTTTGCACCTCCCCTCTGCTATCAGCTCGCGAGAGCGCGAGCGAGATAGCAGGTGAGCGCTGCTGATGGCGAGCGCTCGTTGGGATGGGTTCATCCTAACGAGCGGATAAGCGCGGTCAATGTGGCGGATGAAATATACGCAGATGGTTGTGGAGGCACGCTATGTAAGGGCCCGAGCGTAGCGAAGGCCCCTGACATAGCGTGCCTCCGGCACGCGTGCCTTCGGCACAGCGGCGCGTAAAGCGCCGCCATCCGAGCTTCGCTCGGCTTTTTCGCTAGGAGGGATATGCGGCCCGTAAAACTGAGTTTTTTACCGATGCAAAGGTGGGGGCATTTGGCGAGGCCAGTTTGGGTGGCGGGTACTTTATTCGCGGCTGATGATGCTCTTAATCAAGAGAGAGGACTCCTCGATGCATCGTATTGGCCAGGTGGCAGGTTGGTGTGCGTTAGGCGTGTTTGGTCTGGTTCTGCTGGCAGCTGGTTACGCAGGATCCTGGTACTTCAACCCGATTTTCAGGCTGGCTTGGATCGTCCTGTTCTGCGTCGGGGTGGTGTCATTTTTGATCTGGGTTATTTGTCTGCTTGGCGGTGTTAGTCGACGCAGCATCGCATCGTGGCGGGCTAGGGGACTCCAATGAGCCCCGAGGATCTCGCCGGCTTTGACTGGATGCTCAAGGGATTCGATCAGCTCGTTGCTGACCTGATGATTTTGACCGCTCCCATGTTCGAGTCGATTGCGAGCTCTGTGCGTCCGATAGTTCCAGGAATCAGTTATGCGATGCTGGCTCTTGCTGTACTAAACGTCGCGCGAGCTAGAATTTTTCGCACTCTCGGTTTTTGCGCTGTTACCTGGTTCGTCCTGGGCTGGGGGCTCAACCCGTCGAGTATTCAGATATCCGAGAGTGCGAGCGTTCAGACCCCGAAAATCGTCTGGGCCGGCTATCAGCTGGCGATCGGTACCAGGCAGGTACTGGGCTTAGGTGTGTCGGGGCTCGCTGAAAGGATGGGCGCCAACGGGGCGATCATGCCCAGTGCAGCGATTAAACAAGCCGCGGCCGACCGTGCCGCGGCGGTTTTCCAGGGAACGGATCTCGCTCGCCTCGTACGTGACTACAACGCGCAATGCACACCGGACGGAGCTGTCGTGCAGGATGGCAGCATCAGCCTGGAGGCTTTACATGCGATCGGGCTCGCCGGCGGATCTGGGCTAGGCATTCCTGATGAAGAGGTTGGTTTCCTCGCGCAAGCGACTGCAACCTATAGCGGTGCGCTCAGCGCGATAAAAGTGGCCAGCGGCAACCTGCTCAATATGGATGGCGTCTGGGATGGGGTTAATAAAGGCCTCGATGTATCTGCTATCCGTAGCCGGCGTGCGCAGGGACGGGAATTTCTAGAGGAGCAGGGTCGAGGTTTTGAGCCGTCCGATAGCCGCCCATACCTTCTGCCCACGCAGCAGCACTGGGAGGGGGTGTATGAGAAGAGATCTACCGCAGAATCCGAAAACTCATATTTGTCCCTAGCGGATGCGCCATTCGAGCTTGAGTCTGTTGCCTGGCCCGCTGGCGGAGCGCAAGGTGAATCTCAGGGCTTTTATCCAGGATCATGCGTAGAGGCCTACAAGGCAGCCCAGTTTGCCGCTGAGCAGGCATATCAGGCCTTGCTTGCGAGTGGAGGTAAGCCTTCCTCAGGTCAGCGTGCTGATGCCGAGGGGGGGCGTGTTGCTGCGGCACTGGCGTGGCAGCGAACGCTTAACCGATCGATGACAGGAAATGCTGAAGGAGAGGGAGCGTGGTCGGCAGTGACCGGTGGTGTTGCCGTCGTCCAGGGTCTCAAAAATGAGAAGGCTTGGCTGGAAATGTATGCGTACCTGCCGGCTTACGTTACTGGCTTAGCGGTTCTGCTGTGGTTGCTTCTGTTGATTGCACCGATCTTCATGCTCAGTACCGCCGTGCTGGGTTTCAGAGGTTTTCAGACCTGGTTGGGCGGGATCTTCTTTACAGCGCTCGCAATAGTTTTCACCCAATTCCTGGTTATCGGAACCTCGTTCGCTATGTCTGGAGCTGCGGTTTACCAGTCTGCTCTTGCTAGCGGGTGGTCGGGAAACGGGACTGACATCGATTCGATCATGGGCGTACTGCAATGGGCGGGGATGTTCATTATCTGTGCGTCCTTTGTGGCCGCCGGCTGGGTGACAGGCTTTTCGATCGGGCCATTGGCAGCAGCTGCTACGGGAGCGGTGGCCACCGTCTCCACTCTGGCTAGCGGGATAGCCAGCGTAGCTGGCGGTCTGCTAGGGGCGAGCAAGATGGTGAAGCGTGCTGGATCAGGCAGAGCGCCTAAGGAACGTCCAGGTGGAGGAGATGGCGGTGGGAATCCAGGTTCTGGCGGTGGAGCTGGGGCAGCTGCTGCTAGTCGAACAGTTCGAGCCTTGCATCAGCGCACAGCCATGACGTCCCACCACACCTCTCACCCTCGAACTGGTGGCGATGCAAGTAAAGGCAGGCAGAACTGGGAGCAGAGGAAGAGGCGTCTGCGAGAGAAGATTTCGCTTAACCCACCGAAGGATACTGAATGATGAACCTGGTACAGATTGATGATCCGCTAGTAGATGGTGTGATGCTGACTCTCAATGCCGAGGCCGACACAAAAGGGCCTCAGCTGAGCTCGGCCTATGTGCTTCGAGCGCTCGCTTTGGCCGCTGATAACGATGCATTTTCCATGGAGGTTCTGGCCGTGCTCGGTGAGTCCCGTGAGCAGGCTCTGGCAAGTCTGCGTGCGAGCTGCTGGGAGGAGGATCTGCACGACGACGAATCACTACAGCGTAGTGCACTCAGGGGATCTCTGGCGGCTCTGGTACCTGAGCATCTGCGGCCAGCGGGCTGGCCTGGTGGCACGCAATAAACTGGCGAGGATAGGGCCTCCAAGCTTTCGGAGGCCTTATGACACTTGTTCCGCCACACGTACCCGATCACTGGATCACTGAGCTCGATGCGCAGTTGTCGTCACTAGGTTGTAGAGCCATTCACGTATTGCCTGGGCCGCGTCTAGCGGCCATTTCCTGGGCATCAGTTTCGATCGTTTCCCTTGAGCATCAGTCACTCGATTCCTACCTGCAGGCCGAGCAGATCGCTGTGAGGGTCAATCGGTTAAGAGGTGTCTCCGATGCAGAACGCTCCGCCATCCTGGAGTACTTCATATGAGTTTGGCGGACTTCATTCTGTCCAGGGCGGCAATACGCCTCGATGCCTCGAAACTTGTTTTGCATGCCAGTCCTCTCTCGGTTGTGCAGATGCATCTGGATCTGAGCAATTGGTTTCAGATGCTGGGCCGACCTGTGCCTATGCGTGTAGCGGTGAGGATCTGGTGGTGGGCGTTCTGCCTGGAGCGGAGTGCATACCACTTTGCCAAAGCAGAGGGATGCCGGCGATGAGATATCTCGACCAGGTCGATTTGAGGTATTTGCAGGATCCAGGATTCAAGCCCGGGGCGCGTTCTTCTTGGAGCTGGCCGGTGAATGTTTTTGAAGCTCGCATGGGGGCTAACGCGCACGGTGGCCAGGTGCTGGAGTTGAAGCTCGAGGTCGCGATTCGAGTCCTAGGCGCGGTTGCGCTTGTTGCACCAGGAAGAAGGACTGTTTTTGTGGATCTGCACCTATGCCGAGGACGGGTCAGGCTGTGCGTGATCTCCTGCAGCTGTGTAATGCCGCCGATTAATGCTGATGAGGCCGGCAACCTGTTGCCTGCGTTGCAGTGGTATCAGCGGCAGGGCATTGAGCGACTTCGAGTGGCACTAATGAAACCGAGTTTTTTCTGGCTGCCGCTGATGGAAGGAGCCGAGTGACCCGTCGTTTTCCGTGAGCTTCCGTCATTTTCCGCGTGTGTGGGGCGTATGAGTACGTGCATGGGGCTGTGGGTTGGTCGAAAGACCCTGAATTCAGGGGATCTTTTCCGTTATTACCCGCCGCTTTCCGTTGGCCTCCGTTGTTTTCCGTGATCTTACGTGGAAATCCGTCATTTTCCGTGAGCGGCGGAAGTTTCTTCTCTGGGTCTACTGGCACGCACGAGATCGGGCGAGGGTGATGCCTCATTCAACGTGGAGGTTTTCATCATGACCCATGCTGCTGCTCGCCCTGTTGCCCTCGGTTTTGCTGCCTATTTTTGCACCCATGTAGCGTTGTTCTCGTTGGTAGGCCTGCTAGGTCTACCCATGCCGGCGCTGTGGTGGGCGACGGCTGCGCTGATTCCCAGCTGGGGGCTGATGCAGTGGCTAGAGCGGCTAGGCCGTCACCAGTTAGCCATGCTTGTAGGTATTCATGCGTGCGCCCTTGCTGGCGGGGTGCTTGGGCTGCATGGGCGCGACCTTTTCTGTGTTGCTCGAGCGCTGGTAGCTCCGGGCGTATTTGTCCTGGGAGGGGCTGTATGAGAAAGGGTTTACCAGTACTGGCTGCGTGTGCTGCTTTGGCAGGGTGCGGCGATAGCTATGATGGCGTTTATGCTGGGGGAACTGGCTTCATGATGGTGGCGGTAATGGAGCTCAGGGGCGACACCGCTACCATTGAAACGGTGAACACAGCGCTTCGCCGGGTGGTGGCTACGCGTGAGCTCGAGGCTGAGATCAAGTCGGGGAAACTCCACCTCCTTCGAGAGGATGGCCTGCGCTTCGTATATGGACTGGCGAACGACCAAGAGTCGCTGGAGTGCCTTTCCAATTCCTGCCAGGGGCTCGCCGGGCTGGGTAGAAACGATATGCCTAGAGCATGGAACCCTCATCGAGGAGGATGATTGCGAAGGGTATTGCGAAAGCATAATGGCTAGGTAAGATGAGCCATCCGGCATATGCGGTGAGTCATAGAGGTAGCTTCGGCTCAGGGGTGATTCGCTGCCGGCACTGAGGGGCGGTACGATCTATGGGCATGGTCCCGTAGGGGTACTGCCCCCTTTCATTTCTGTGCTGAAAACTTGTACTCGGGTCAGGGAGAGAAGAGTGAAAAAAGTAGTCCCCTTTTTGGCTGGCGCCTTGATGCTGTCTGGCTGCGGTTCTGATGATCAGGTGCAAGATTTGGCCAAATGGATGAGCCCTACGGAGGACGGTAATTACGTATTGCTCTTCAGTCCCAGCGTTAAGGGACCTGAGGTGGCCTATAGGGTTATCAAAGGCGGGAAGGTCGTTACTAATGTGGAAGCTCAGTGGATCGGCGAGGTGCCGGGCATTGGGGGAACTCCAGACTTCCTGACAAAGGCGAGTTGCGGTGAAATATTCCTCAGTTCGATGAATGGGAAGATGTTTGTTGATGCACTGCCCGAGAGCGGCCGTCGCATAGGATATGAGCGCTGTGGGCTTTCTGATATCCAACCGCTGAGTTGGCAGATACGAGTCGATAAGCGAACCTGAATACCGTGCAGGGGAGGGCGACTCACTGCGCCCCCCCTTCCGAGGTCACTGAGTTTGCACTCATGAGTTGGGGACTCTGATGCCGTTGTTGCTTTGGTTTGACTCGCTGGGGCGCGCGAGTTGACCGTGAGGCTGAATGCGAATTGCATTGACTTGACCAGATCACACCTCAGCTACGATCGGCAGAGGCCAAGGGAGGTTATTGGTTGCATATATGATTCCATGCACATGTAACGACCTATCCAGATATGCCGGTGGAGTCGCAGACTAGGGATAGCTGGGTGAGCAACAAGACAGCTTGGGAGAAAGCAGCTGAGGCACAGGGCACGACCGATTCTGAGCGTGCCCTTGCGCGGCTCGCCCGCAAGGCGTTCCTAAGCCTGTGGAGTTACTCAAACGTCCACAGCGACGAAGGTAGGCCAAACGGCAAGGGTGATGGCAAGGAGTTGGTAGACCTGCTCGTGGTCTTTGGTAACGACGTACTGCTGTTCTCCGACAAGCACTGCGCGTTTCAGTCGGACGTCGACATCAAGGTTGCTTGGCCTCGTTGGTACAAGCGGGCGATCGAGAAGTCTGCAAGGCAGCTTGCAGGTGCTGAGAGCTTTCTACGTCGGTACTCAGACCGAGTGTTCGTTGACAAGTCATGTCAGACGAAGCTGCCCGTGGCACTCCCAGACCCAAGCTCGGCCCGTTACTTCTTGATCGCTGTCACTCGTGGCGGCCATGAGGCTGCGGTTCGGCACTTCGGCGGCGGAAGCAGCGGCAGCCTAATGCTCAATAGCATGCTTGAGGGGAATGCCCACTACGAACACCCCTTCGAAGTCGGCTTCCCGCTTAAAGGCCGCCGCTTCGTCCACGTCCTCGATGAAGTGACAGTCGACACTCTCTTAGAGGAACTGGACACCGTCCCGGACCTTGTCGACTATCTAGCCTGCAAGGAGCGCTATTTCGGCGCAAACGGCGTACTCATGCACGCAGCAGGTGAGGAAGAGCTGCTGGCGCAGTACATGTGCACGATTGAGAACGGCCGGCACGCTTTGCCCAAGGTGCCGTCTGGCGCTGGTGCTGTCGCCCTCCTAGAGGGGGATTGGCGGTTCTATCGCTCAAGTCCTCAACGAGTGGCCAAGCGTAAGGCTGACCAGGGCAGTTACATGTGGGACGCGCTCATTGAGTACCAAGCGTCCTTCGTCCGCGCGGGGACAGCGATTGGGCTCCCTGCGCTCACCGAGATGCCACCGGAGACCATCGACCACGAGCGAATCCTGCGTGCCCTCGCAGCAGAGCCCCGACTGGCAAGGCGGGAACTCGCCGTCCAGTTCCGCTTCGCGCTCTCGAAGAGCGAGCCCGGCAAGAAGTTTGCCCGCATGATCCTGAGCCGCGGCAACATGTCCCGCGCGTACGTTTTCCTGACGGCTCCAAAGCCGCCGGATGTCGACTACCAAACTTATCGGGAGATGCGCTCGGCCGCACTGCTCGCGTACTGCCACGGCATCAAACTGCGCTTTCCCCACGTGATCGAAGCGATTGGCATCGCATCTGAACCCTTCACTGAGAAGGTGGCCTCACAAGAATTTTTGTACGTCGACCTTACTCTCGAGGTGAGTCCAGAGGAGTCCGCCGTTTGGAAGGGCGCACTGGAAGAGCTCGACGTACTACAGACACCGAGCAAGGATGTACAGTACTTCGGCGGAAGAAGTCACGAATTCCCGATGCCATTCAAATTTGGTGGTCCCAAGTTCTACGATCACGAGTCTGGCACCCCAATGAACCGAGCCGAGCGACGCAAAATGGCGAAAGAGGCTCGGAAAGAAGCCAAGAAGGCGAACAAGAAAGCGCTAGACGCTGAGGTTCAGACGTTGGAAGTGCGAAAGAGGGCCCGCGGTTGGGTTGGCTTTTAGCGTCCTTCTAGGGGTTTGGGGAGCAACGGAGCAGAAAGTGCACTTAAGCCACGCCGCTGACCGCAAGCCTCTGCGCTGTGCGGGTAGTTCGGGAAAACCACCGTTTACCGAACCCGAACCCGGAAAGCTTTCGAGCCTGCGAAATACGCCGATAGCGGTACAGAAAACCCGTTCCGCGAATCAAAGTCCTGAAAACCACCAACGCCCACGGCTGCACCGAGCTCTAATCGGGCCTTACGTTGGACTTTGGTTCCATTGTTACCCGAACCCCATCCTTTACTGTGGAACAGGGCAGCTTTTGGCGGCGGCCTGGAGCGCCTTGGCGTAGTCCACGTAGGTTTCGGGATCATAGGGTTCGGCGGTTATGTCAAAGCTCGACTCGCCGTCATAGCCAATCTCTTGCCAGACTCTCAAAGCCCACGTCCGCCCGTCATGCTTGGCTAGCAAGTCAAAGACGTGACTATTCAACTCACTGTTTTCGCCTAGGACGGAGTAGCGATAGCGCAGGCTCTTGTACCAGTCAGGCATCGCCGTGATCTCCCGGATAGCCGCCTTCGCGAGTAGTTCATCAGCACCACTCAGCGAATACATATCGCCGATCGTGAGCTTGTTTGCCCGCTCCAGCGCCGCCAATGGCACTGGTAGCGGCTCTCGACTGATGAGTCGTGAGCGGCCGCAGTGGAAAACCCAGCGTCCAGTCTTCACGTAATCGTCGGCATAGATCACTACCCCGTTGCCCATGTCCGTCTTGTATACGCTCGTCATCACCTTGAATCCGTAGTTGGCTGCAATCAGCAGCAAAGGAGAAAAAATGGCGAAGGCAATCCAGAAGCCTTTACTTCGGTAGAAATTCAAAGTGTCCTCCTGGTACGCCAATGGGTGTGTCACCTGAGATCACGGGATTGATTGCGCCCATCGTCTGGTAGGTGAATTCCAGCATGTCGTCATTGTTCTTTCGCTCCCTGGCCAACTGAGCCCATTTCTTGCACCACTCTTCACCAGGCGCCGCGTTATCACTGATCCCACACAGCTTTCCCAACTGGCGCTCTTCGAATGTCCCCCAGGTGTTCTTGTAGTCCGACCGGCGAACATAGGCGCGCACCTTGATTTGCAGGTGATCGGCCAGCAACTGCGCCAGGCTCTCGTTGGTCTGCGGGAAGAACTGAATGCCATCCTCGATAGGGAACTCCGAGCGGTTACCCATGCCGGTCCGGCAGGCGTAGCTGTCGATTCGCGCCGAGCTGGAAAACGCCAAAGGTGAGATCTTGTCGTAGGTGAGCACGTCGAGGGACATCTGGAAGTCCCCGGCGAGCTGATAGCCGAAGGCGATCCGCTGCGGAACACCGTGGCTGAACAGCGACAGGTGCTCGATAGGCGACTGCTTCCGGTCCTTGCCTTGGTTCAGGTAATCGATCAGCTCCTGAGCGTTCGTGACCTCCACAAAGCCTGCCCCATAGGCGCCGGCAGAACTGCGCGCCGCGCTGAGCATCGTCGGGTCATACGACGGGGTGAACACCACCAGCGTTCGTGTTTGCGCGGGCTTGTTGTGCTTGAATTCGGCCAACTCTCGCACGGCCTGGCCGATGAACATCATCTTGTTGCCCGAGCCTTTATCGTGTTGGCTGCCGGCGACGGCGATTAGTTCGGGAGTCAGCGGTTTCTTGGTAGTTGTAGGGGTAGAGCTGCCCGGTTGCACCAGAGCCCCCGAGAGCAAGGCGCGCTGCTCCAGTTGCGGGTCGGCCAGTAGCTCGGCCATGAGCCGATCATCCACCGAACCATCCGGGCGCACGGCGCCGAGCTTGGCGAAGTCGACGATGGCCTGGGTTGCCGCGCCACCGAACTGAAAGCCGCCGAAGGTGTCGGGGCTGCCCGAGACGATGCTGCCACCATGGCTGGTCGGGCTGCCCAGATACGCCAAGGGCCGGTAGTCGACGATGATGGACGGGAAGCCCGTGGTGATGGCGGCGCCACAGCCGCAGACATCGCCAACGCGGGCGGCGCCCAGAACATTGACTTGGGTATCGGGTGAGGCGGAGGTGATGGGCGAGGTGCCGTGGCCGGGGATCGGACAAGCGTGCATATCGCCAAGTCGAGCGACGGGGATCATGCCATTCCTTGGTGATAGTCAGAAGATGGGCGAATGATAAACGACCTCAATTGAGCAGCTTTTTGCTCAATCGGTCTGTAAGCCACGCCGGGTAAGGACTAGAAATTTTTTGGGGTGCTCAGAATGCCCTCTCCATGTCCCTGGCGCGTGGCGCGCTCATGGTGATCTGGTCTTAAGAGCACTTTCTGTTCCATTGCTCCCCAAACCCCTTCTATCACATGAGGTATGGGCGAACGGCCACTTTGGGTCGCTCTCAACCAGTCAGGGTCACGAAGCATGCTGGTCAAATCCGGTGCAAATACCTGATCAGGTCGAACGCAAATGGGTGGTGGGTAAGTCTGTGCAATTACCCAGTTGAATGCCTGAGGCTCTTGCCTCAGGCTCATTTTGGTCACGCTAACGCGCGCCTTGAGAAGTTTGAGCAGTTTGACCACCTTCGTTTCGTAGCGCCCAAACCCACGAACCCCCAACTCCATTTTTCCGGGCCACTGCAACCTTGCGATGGGCGCGACGAACTGTTGCCCATGCAAGTCCGGCTGTCTCTGCAGCTTGCTCTAGCTCCGTCGTGGGCACAGGGCCATCTGCCAATACCTCACGTAGGAACTCTATAGCGAGTTCAAGCTGACTCCTCGGGCCCTCATCCGGGAGCTCGCATTCAGCCAATAGCTCGCGCGCCGAACCATCGACAGTCTCGCCCCAGGTAACGCGCGTCGATGTAAGGCCTGCCGGGAGGTCTGTTTCCTCCACCTCGTACCTAAGGCCTCCATGATCGGGCCCAATGTTCGATTTGGCTCGTACGAGAATGCGAGAGGTTCCGCTCTCCTGCTGAGAGGCGATCAGCACTGTCCTGGCCAGAGCGGAGAATGCCTGGCTCCCGATGATACGGTCGGCGGGCGAGCTCAGTTGCGCTCCCTTCGCGAGGTGCGTAATGCCTAAGGAAATTCTGAAGAAGACTTCCCGAATCTGGTGAAATACGCCGATCCCGTTGCCCGAGTTTCCCGATGAAGCAGATGACCTTCGCCGATGCCGAGTACGCCGGCAAGCGCAAGCAGACCCGCA